>DYKY01000138.1:1270-10416 GCA_020722365.1 Thermoflexus sp. | reverse complement strand
CTCGATGCAGGAGACGATTTCGGAGCCATCCTCGGCGTAGTAGGTGTTGGAACATTGGATGACGCAGCCGGGGCTGCACGCGTGGTTGTAGACTTCCTTGCCCGTGCGCTTCTTGTTGTTCTCGAAGATGGCCTCGCCCGCGATTTTGGCCGCGCCTTCGAAGCGCCCGGTGCGGAAGTTGCGGGTGGGCAGGCCGCCGGCTTCGTTCAGGATGTTGATCAGCACGGCGGTGCCGTAAGTGTTGAGGGCGCCCTTGGGCTTGGTCAGTGCATGCTCGCCCAACGCCTCGCGCAGTTTCTTCGCGCCGACTTTGAACGCTTCGGGGTTGGCAATCTCGACGCCCGGCGCGCCCTCCGCATCCACCACGAAGAACTTCAGGCCCTTGCTGCCCATCACTGCGCCCAGGCCGCCCCGACCGGAGTAGCGAGTGGGGCGCTGCTTCATATCCTCGAAGACGATGCCGGAGTTCGCATAGCCGAATTCTCCCGCGTTGCCGATGCCCGCGACGTGGACGCGCTTTCCGTACTTTTCGAACAGCACCGGGAACACATCGTACAGGTTCTTGCCGACGTAATCGGAGGCGCGCGAGAACTCGATGGCCGGCTTTTCGCCATCCCAGAAGAGTTTTGCCACCCAGAAATCTTTCTCGGCCGGCATGCCCTCAACGATGATGGCCTTGATGCGCATCTGCGCCACAGCAGGCGCCCACCCGGTCCCGGCGTTGGACTCCTTGATGCCGCCGGTCAACGGGGACTTTCCGCCGACCGAGATGCGCGCCGAGGTGGGGGCTGCCGTCCCGGTGACCATGCCCGGCGCAAAGACGAGCTTGTTGTGTGGGCCGAGGGGGTGGCAGGTCGGATCAACTTCGTCGTAGATGATGGTGGAGGTCAAGCCGCGCCCGCCCAGGTTTTTGTACCGCTCAGGGACATCCTCCAGCTTGTAAGATTGATCGGTCATATTGATGCGTACAATCCACATAGTCAACTCCTTTCTTTAAGTTTGTTTGCCCGGATATGTCAGCCCTATCCAGGTGCGAAAACCCCTCTCTGGCTGACGGGGTTATCTCCTGGCAATAAAAAAGAGGCAATCCTCTCCACGATGGAGCAGGATTGCCTCCTTTGCTAACACGGCAGGCGCAGGAATTGCTTCCTGTACCCTGGAAACCCGGCTTGCCGGATTCCACTCGCCCACTCGTCCTCAGGGGATCAAGGTGGGTCGGAGGCGGTATTAAGGGAAAGCCAACGCTATAGACTTTTGATGATCACGTATTCCCACAATAACCGTGTTTCTATTATGAGGCAGCCCACCGGTTTTGTCAATCGGCAGATGATACAAATCCTGGTGTCAAACGTCAGCTTGGCATGATAACCGGCGCAGTCTCGCCTGCCTTAACCATCCGGCGGATGAGCGTGGCGGCCAAGTCACGGCGGATCTCCGCGTGGGCAGGCGAATCCACCAGATTGTGGCGCTCGTGGGGATCGTCCTCCAAATCGTAGAGGAAGTCCTCAACGTAGACATCGCTGGCCGGGTCTTGGCCGGTTTTGTCCGGCGCGCGGACACTGTATTTCCAGCGCTTTGTGCGAATGGCGCGCCCGCAGTGGCTCTCGCTGATCTGCAAAAAGACCTCTTCCGGCCAATCCTGCGCCGTGCCATTGACCAGCGCTTGCAGTGCGCGGCCGTGCATCGTGTCCGGCGGTGTGATGCCCGCTGCCGTGAGCAGCGTCGACGGCAGATCGATGAGGCTCACCAGGTCGTCGATGACTTTTCCGCCGCTGAAGCCCGGCCCGCAGGCCACCATTGGGATGCGGATGCAGCCGTCGTGACAGGAGCGTTTGTACTCCGCGTTGCGCGTGCGGAAGTGCGAGCCGTGATCGCTGGTGTAGATGACGAGCGTGTTCTCCGCCAGCCCGAGGCGTTCCAATTCGGCGCGGATGCGACCCAGATTCTCGTCCAGGCTGTGAATGCAGCCCAGGTAGTCCGGGAATTCCTCGCGCCAATCGCCATCCGTGCCCACAAGGTCGCCCGGCGTGACGAAATCCTTGAACCGCTCTCTGGAACCGTGCGGCCCTTCGTAGTGATTGTGATCGTTCTGGTGGTGTGGCTCGATGTACGAAACGAAGAGGAAGAACGGTTTCTCGCCCGTGCGCGTTTGCAGATAGTCGAGCACCCAATCGGTGTGCGCATCGACGCGATAACGTCCTTCCGGGAAGTCGCGCCGTTGCATAGCGCCGTCGAACATATGACCGTCGTAGCTGTGCGATGTAAACTCCAACACGTCAGAGGCCAGCCAGTAGTCTTTGTAACCGCCGCGCCGCTCCGGTGGGACAGGCTTGACGCGAAAGTCGTTGGGGCCAAGCAGCGGCCCGGTCGAGGCTAGATGCCATTTGCCGATGTAGCCGACCTCGTAGCCGTGCTCGCTGAAATGATGGGCGATGGTTTTCTCGTCCAACGGCAGCATCCGGTGGTTGGTGTGGCAGCCGACTTCCGTGGGATATTTGCCCGTTTGCAGACTGGCGCGCGCCGGCCCGCAGACCGGCTGGCACGTGAACGCCTGCTCGAAGCGCACGCCTTCACGCGCCATACGATCCAGGTTGGGCGTGGTGTCGAGCGGCTGTCCATAGCAGCCGCAGGTGTCCCACCGTTGCTGGTCGCTAAAAATAAAGAGGATATTCGGTTTATTCATACTGTTACCTCGTAGGTTATTGGCTTGTTAGCAGATAGGCAACCAGAGGTTACACGCAGATGGAGCAGATTCTTGTCCAAAAGGCCAAAAAAAATCTGCTCCATCTGCTTAATCTGCTGCTAAAAAGGTGTACTTACTTCTCGTGCGCCGGATGCCGCGACAGACAAATAAGCGGCGGTTTGTGCTCAAAGATCGGCAGGAAGCGCTCGGCGCGGTTGCGCAGGCGCTGGATGTTGGGCCGCAGCGCCCAGAGCGTGAGCAGCATGACCGGGACGCCGAGTAAGAGCGCGTTGAGCCATTCGCCGCGCACCACAAAGATGAGCGGCAGCAGCATCGCTATAGTGATCGACGCGACTGAGGCGTGCCCCACCAGCAATCCGGTGATGACGCCAATCATCACCAGGACCGGCAGGAAGGGAAACCACAGCGCCGCCGTCAGGCCGACGGTCGTCGCCGTGCCCGCCCCGCCGCGAAAACCGAGAAAGAGCGAGTAATTGTGGCCGACCACGGCCAGGACGCCGGCTACTGCGATCCCGGCCAGACCAATCTCCAAAGTCTTTGCGAACCAGATGGCTGCCGCGCCTTTCAGGGCGTCTGTGACCGCTGTAAGCAAGGCCGGGATAAATCCTACCGAGCGCCAGACGTTCGTGCCGCCGGTGCGCCCGCTGCCGTACTTGCGGATGTCGATGCGCTTGGCGATCCATCCCCAGATCATCCCTGCCGGAATTGAACCGAGCAGATACGCGCCGGCCCAACCTAAGATTGTCCTAACCCACTCCATAGTGTCGTTTTCCCCCTCAGGATATTGGATGCTGGATGCTGGATACTCGATCATCCAGCATCCAGTAACGAGTTTCTACCACGCCACGGGGACGCGCTGGCGGCGATATTGCCGGTCGTAATACTGGACGTAGCGGTTTTGCCGCCCGAATTCGTACACGCGCCGGGTGACGTCGACATCTTTTTCGCAGTAGGTGAAGATTTCTTCGAGGCGCCCTTCCTTCCACCACCGCACCGCTTGCAGGCCGTCCGCACTCTTGCCGGCGCCTAACGTCGCGGAGGCCACCGCGTCCAGGCCAACGCGAAACCCCAACTGCCTCTGTAATTCTGCCATCATATCCACAGTTGGCAACTTGGTCAAGTCGACATCGGTGTAGCGCATGACAACGGGGTAGTCGAAGCCATACAGATTGAAGCCAACGACGAGGTCCGCCGCCTGTAACTCGCGGACGAGCGCGGGGACATCGGCCTCTGTGTAGCGGTGAAAGGTTTGATCGGCGGTGTTGTAGGTGACGACGACGGAAATGCGCAGCCGTTCTGGGTAATGACCGCCGACCTCTTGAAAGGAATTTTGAGTTTCAACGTCAAAAAATACCGGCATAACCATTGACTCCTTTATCGGGCAATGAACGATCCATGAATCATGATTCATGATTCTTAATTCGTGATTCGCAAAACGTGAGGCTTATATGAGACAAGCCTTGCGCTTACGTATCACGCATCACGAGTCACGTCTACACTTCGGAGAGTATACCACGGACTTCGTAAATTGGCTCGGGGTGTTGTTGCCCTTTGATGTGGACCGGCGGCAGTTCTTGTACTTCGAAGTGTTTTTTTCACCAGCTGATACGTGCGGTGGCAAATCAGGATTTTACCGGCGGGAGCGAGTTCTTGCAGCATGTGGGCTTTGTTCGTGGTTTGCCCGACGACGGTGAAATTGACGAGATCGGGCGTGCCGACGTTGCCAACGATGGCTTCGCCGGTCGCAATGCCGATGCCAAAGCGTAGCCGTTGGTGAAGCGGGATCAACTCGTGCGTTTGGCGCATACCCTGTTGGATGCGCCAGGCCGCGCGTACGGCCCGCAGCGCGTAGTCTTCCTGGGGCAACGGGGCATTGAAAAAGGCCATAACTTCGTCGCCGAGAAACTTGTCCAGCGTTCCTTCTTCGGAGAGGATGACGCCCGCCGCCTGCGTGAGGTGCCGGTTCAGGATGGTGATGAGCGCCTCCGGCGACGAATTGGCGCTGAAGGCTGTGAACCCCCGCAGGTCCGCGAAGAGCACGGAGACAGTCTGCCATTGGCCGCCAGGTTGGACGTTGCGTGGATTCTGCAGAATGCGTTCTACGACGGCAGGAGAGACGTAATGCTCGAAGAGCGTCCGCAGCTCGCGGTTTTCACGTTCGAGCCGTGTTTCACATTCCGCCAACAGACGGAAGTTCTCGATGGAGATGGCGGCGTAGTCGGCCAGCATCCGTAGCAACCGGCGATCTTCCTGGTTCAGCAATTTGCGGTTGCGCTTGTTGCTTACGGTCAGCGCGCCCACCGTTCTGCCGCCGAATTGTAGTGGCACGTTCATCATCATCCCGTCCGAGTGGGTCTCGATATTCGCCGACTCCGAGGGGGTGTTGAACTGCCGTTCCCGGTGTTCGCGCATAACCTGGGCAGTGGGGACGCCGGTATCCGGGTCCATCAGGATCAGCAAGCCGTCCCGCGCGCCGGTGAGATAGAGTGCCGCATCGATGATGCGTTCGAGCAGTTGATCGCGTTCCTGGAGCGTTGTCACCGACTTGCTGACGCGGTAGAGCGTGTCGAGTTGTTGCAGGCGATGGGTCAACTGCGCGTTGGTGCGCTCCAGCGCGGCAAACAACGCATCGCGCTCCTGCTGCAAGCGGGCCAAGGTCAACACGCGCTCGACGGCGGTGAGGATTTCCTGTACGGCGAAGGGCTTGGTCACGTAGTCTCGCACGCCCAGACGGAAAACGTCCACAGCCACATTTTCCGATCCGTGCGAAGTGATCAGAATGGCTGGAATGCCGGCGGCTTGTTGTTTGAGCGCTTGTAAGACCTCGATGCCGTTCATGCGGGGCATCTCATAATCCAGCAGGATGAGGTCCGGCCATGTTTCCAGAGCTGTCGCCAATCCTTCCTCGCCATCCATCGCCACTGTCACCTGGAAACCGGCCGGCTCCAGAATGGCTTCTTTAAGGAACCCCAGTATTTCTACGTTATCGTCAATGACCAGGATATGCGTTTTAGTATGTATTTCGTCCATATCTCGATCTCTCTTGCAAAAACTATTAGTTGTAATATGCACTTATTATAACATTTTTATTGTAAATATCAAGCAAATAAAGAGCTAGATATGCAAAAAAGACCCAAAACCAACCTTTATCTTGACTTTTTTACCGATTCACCCTACAATAATACACGAAGCTCGTTGATAGGTTGTATTATAATCCAAACAAGAAAAGGAGTCGTGCTATGGTTCAGATGGATCCGCAAGTTCCAATAGATGTAACAGATGATGATAAGTTATGGGCGTTGTTGAGCTGGATTTTTGCGCCGCTCGTGCCGATCATTGTGCTTTTGCTTGAGGACAAGAAAACTCGTCCCTTCATCAAGTACAATGCGATTCAGGCGTTAGTTGTGAGTGTCGTCGGCTACATCATCTCTTCAGTTTTGTCCTTCATTATTATCGGTTGCTTTGTCGGCGTCGCGGTTTTGGTCTACATCATCTACCTGGCGATACAATCCTACCAGGGAAAGTGGGTCACGATCCCCGTCGTCACCGATTTCTGCAAGGGCCAGGGCTGGATCAAGTAAGTCCTGCATCTTGTCAAAATAAACGGCTTCCTTGATACGAGGAAGCCGTTTTTTGACGTGCTTTTGCGCTATGGTATACTCATTGAATCAATCCTCTGCATTGGATTGAACCGATGGCGACGCACTGACGATTCGACGATCTGACCAAAGACTACCCGACTAAAGACAACAAGCCGACAGAAGGAGATGGTATGGGGACTGGAACTCGCAAACACTGGCGCATTGCACCACCGGCGCCGCCAACATTTTTCGAACAGACGCCAGCGATTCCTCCCCTGGTGGCCCAAATCCTCTATAATCGCGGCCTCGCTGCGCCGGACGACATCGACACATTCCTCAAGGGTGCGTTCCGGCCCGATAATCCCTTTGATATGAAGGACGTTCCTGTCGCCGTGAGCCTGCTCCGCCGGGCCATCGCGCGGCATGATCCCATCGTCATTTACGGCGATTACGACGTGGACGGGGTGACGGCAGCGGCGGTCTTGATCCAGACATTGCAAGCCCTGGGCGCGCAGGTGAAAGCCTACATCCCCAACCGCCTCGATGAAGGCTACGGTCTGAACGTCGAGGCCATCACCGAGCTGGCGCAGGCAGGGGCGCGCGTCCTCATCACCGTGGATTGCGGCATTCGTTCCCTCGACGAAATCGCCGTTGCCCGTCGCCTGGGGATGACGACGATTGTGACAGATCACCACCACGTCGGCGCGGCGTTGCCACGGGCGGATGCCGTCATCAACCCGCGCCGCGCCGACTGTGTTTACCCGTTCAAAGACCTGGCCGGGGTAGGTGTGGCGTACAAGCTGGCTCAAGCGTTACTGCGAACGAATAAACAGGTGCCACTGCCTATGACGCAATTTGCTCTGGATGAAGCGGACTTGCTGGACCTGGTTGCTTTGGGCACGGTGGCGGATATGGCCCCGCTGTTGGGCGAGAACCACATGCTGGTCATCAAGGGGCTAACCGCGCTTAATGAGGCGCGCCGGCCTGGATTGAGCGCGCTGTTGCAACTGTCGGGCGTCGCACCAGGCGCTGTGACGGCCAAATCCGTCGGGTTTGTGCTCGCGCCGCGCCTCAACGCCGCCGGGCGCATCCGCGAGGCGATGACGTCCCTCGACTTGCTGTTGGCTGCGGATATGCAGGCTGCGCTGCCCTTGGCGCAGGAATTGATCAACTTGAACGAGGAACGGCGTAGTATGACGATGGCAGTGCAGGATCGCGCGCGGGAAATGGTGATGGCGCGGGGAGAAGCGCCGCCATTGCTGTTCGCCGCGTCGCCCGATTTCCCGCACGGGGTGGTGGGTCTGGCAGCCAGCCGTCTGCTGGATGAGTTTTACCGGCCTGCTGTTGTCGTCTCGATTGAGGACGAGTGGAGCAAGGGGTCGGCGCGCTCGATTCCCGAATTCCACATCACCGAGGCGTTGGACACGATGAGCGACGTCCTGGCGCGCTACGGCGGGCACGCGGCGGCGGCGGGGTTCACCGTGCCGACGGATCGCCTGCCCGAGGTGGAGGCGCGTCTGTTGGCGCTGGCCCGCGAGCAGTTGGCCGGGATGTCCCTTGCGCCTACACTCCAGGTCGATGCGGAGACGCCGTTGGAGGCGCTCTCGTGGGACCTCTATCACGCGATGGAACGGCTGGAGCCGTTTGGCTACGGTAACGCTGTGCCGGTTCTCGTCAGTCGCAATGCGCGGGTGGTCGAGGGGCGGACGGTAGGCGCGGATGGTCGCCATCTCAAGCTCCGTCTGGCCGACGACCGGGGTGTGGTGTGGGACGCCATCGCGTTCCGCCAGGGCGACTGGATTTGCCGTCTGCCACAGCGGATCGACCTCGCCTACATGCTGGAAGCCAACGTGTGGAATGAGCGCGTCAACTTGCAGCTCAACGTGCAGGACATTCATTTTCCGGGGGAAGAGTGAGCGAATCAGCGAATGGAGAATCAGCGAATGGAGAATCAGCGAATGAGCGAATCTCTCCCACAACCCACAACCCTCTTCAAAGGAGCAACCTATGCATATCCTCGTGACCGGCGCGGCCGGATTTATCGGCAGTAACCTGGCGGAAGCGCTGCTGCGACGCGGCGATACCGTCGTCGGGCTGGACAACTTCAACGATTACTACAGCCCAACGCGGAAGCGAGCCAACGCAGCGGCGCTGGCGGCGTATCCGGCTTTCACGCTGCACGAGGCCGACCTGCGCGATGAAGCTGCCGTCAAGCGCATCCTCGCCGAGGGGCGCTTCGACGCGGTCGCGCATTTGGGCGCGATGGCGGGCGTGCGCTATTCCATGGAACGCGCGCCGCTCTACACCGACGTGAACATTCGCGGCACGGTGAACGTGCTCGAAGGCGCGCGTCTGGCGGGGACGCCCCACGTCGTTTTCGCCTCCACGTCGTCGGTCTACGGGAAGACAAAGCAAGTTCCTTTTGTCGAGACGGACCCCTTGGGCCAGCCGCTCGCCCCCTATCCCGCCAGTAAAATCGCCGGCGAGCTGATGGGCTACACCTATCACAACCTCTTCAACCTCTCGTTCACGGCGGTGCGCTTCTTCAGCGTCTACGGCCCGCGCGGGCGCCCCGACATGATGCCTTACATCATCACCGACAGCATCGTTCACGACAAGACCTTCACGCTGTATGACGCCGGCGAGATGTGGCGCGATTGGACCTACGTGGGCGACATCGTGCAAGGCGTGATCGCCGCGCTGGAGACACCGCTGGGCTACGAGCGCGTGAACCTGGGCCGCGGCGAGCCGGTGCGCATGGCGGACTTCGTCGCGCTTGTCGAACGGCTCGTGGGTAAGTCCGCGCGCATGAACACCCCGCCTGCTCCCGCCAGCGAGCCGCCCATCACCTACGCCGACAT
>DYKY01000138.1:0-1170 GCA_020722365.1 Thermoflexus sp. | reverse complement strand
TGCGTTTTCGGCCATGCTTAGACGCAATCGTATCACGTTACATCAGGTGCTCACGGCTGTCACCATTTATGAGCGTATCCCGATTCGTTTTGTGAGTGTCGAAATTGCGGAATCACTGAAGCTCGCTGCCGAACTGAATATGTATGCCTACGATGCTTACTTGATTTGCTGTGCGCTAAAATACAATGCGCCGCTGATCACATTGGACCAAAATTTGGCGCGTGTCGCGCGCGAGAATGGGGTAGATTTGATTGAGGTGGAAAAATGAATGTCTATACCTACACAGAAGCCCGGCAAAATCTGGCGACCTTGCTGGACACTGCATTACAGGTTGGTGAGGTGTTAATCAAACGCAAGGACGGGTCTGTTTTCGTGGTGCGCCCGCAACCGCGCGGCGAATCGCCTTTGGATGTAGAAGGAATTGACCTGGGAATCAGCGCGGCGGAGATCGTCGCATTCGTCCAGGAAGGCCGGCGGCAATAGTACCGATGACTGCACCGCACCCCATCATCATCACCGGCGAACACCTGACGATGGAAGACGTCGCTGCCGTGGCGGCGGGGGCGCGGGCGGCGCTGGCGCCGTACGCGGCGGAGGCGATGGCGCGGTCGTGGGCGGGCGTGCAGACGCTCCTGGCGAACGGCGAGATCGCCTACGGCATCACGACGGGCTTCGGCGCGTTCAAGGGGCGCATCATCCCGCCGCACGAGGTGGCGGCGTTACAGCGCAATCTGGTGTTGAGCCACGCGGCGGGCGTCGGCCCGGCGCTGGACGTACAGACGGTGCGCGCGGTGATCGCGGTGCGCGTCAACACGCTGGCGATGGGCTATTCCGGCATCCGCCCGCAGACGGTGGAGGCGCTGCTGGCGCTGCTGAACGCTGGCATCGTGCCGGTGATTCCCGCCTACGGTTCGCTCGGCGCGAGCGGCGATCTGGCCCCGCTGGCGCATCTGGCGTGCGTCCTCATCGGCGAGGGCGAGGCCTTCTACGAGGGCGAACGGCTCCCCGGTGCGGAGGCGCTGCGGCGGGCGGGTCTCACGCCGGTGGTGCTCGGCGCGAAGGAGGGGCTGGCGCTCCTCAACGGCACGGCGGTGACGACGACGATCGGCACGCTGGTCACGTTGCGCGCGGAGAACCTCGTCCGCGCCGCCGACATCGCGGGCGCGCTCT
>DYKY01000137.1:6887-10586 GCA_020722365.1 Thermoflexus sp. | reverse complement strand
CCCGTCAAGCAGCCGGACGTGGTTGTACCGGTGATCGAACTGACGCTGCTATGAAACCGCGAGACTACACGCAGATTTTGGCCGAACTGCGATCCGCCTACGCCGCGCGCGCACCCAAATCGGCGGCCTTGAACGAGCGTGCGCAGCGCGTGCAGGTGGACGGCGGTAGCCATGCCCTGCGCCTGATGCAGCCTTTCCCGCCGCGCATCGCTGCCGCCAGCGGTGCATGGGTGACCGATGAGGACGGCCACCGAATCCTCGATTTCTGGCAAGGACACCTCGCTAACATCCTGGGCCACAACCCTGAAGTCGTCACGACGGCGTTATCTCAGGCGTTTGCGGACGGTTCCGGCCTGCAAACCGGTTTCACCGAGCGATACCAGGTCGAGGTGGCTGAACTGCTCTGCGAACGTACCGGGGCGGAGCGGGTGCGCTTCACCACGAGCGGCACACTATCGACAATGTACGCGATCCTCCTGGCACGAGCCTTTACCGGACGTGACGAGGTGTTGAAGGTGGGCGGCGGCTGGCATGGCGCGCAGCCCTGGGCGCTCAAAGGCATCGGCTTCCACCGCGAACAGGGCTACCAGCACATTGAGACGGCGGGACTGCCCCCTGCTGTGTGTGAGGAAGTAGTGGTGATGCGCTTCAACGATCCGCAGATGCTGCGCGATCATTTCCGGAAGTATGGGGATCGCATCGCCTGCTTCATCGTCGAGCCGTTTATGGGGGCGGGCGGTTACATGCCGGCGACGCGCGACTATCTCCAGACTGCCCGCGAACTCGCTACGCAGTACGGCGCGGTGTTGATCTTCGACGAGGTCATCGCCGGATTCCGCTTTCGCGCAGGCAATACGGGTGCGCTCTACGGCGTTCAGCCTGATCTGGCGACCTTCGGCAAGATCATCGGCGGCGGGATGCCGGTGGCGGCTGTCACCGGGCGGGCCGATATCATGAATTTGGCCGGCCGGCCGGGCGGGTCGCGGGTCAAGTTCTCCGGTGGGACCTATTCCGGCCATCCCGCGTCGATGTTGGCGTCCAGGACGATGTTACGCTATCTGGTGGAGCACGAGGCCGAGATCTACCCGCGTCTGGCGGCGTTGGGGGATCGAATCCGGCGTCTACTGGAAGACGTGTTCGCGCAAGAGGGATTCTACGCGCGCTGCACGGGGTGGGGGAACGACGCGCTGCCCGGCAGTTCGATCTTTATGCTGCACTTCCCGTATCAGGAAGGACACCCGCTCGATGCACCTGACGATGTCTTCAATCCGGCGGTCTGCGATGTGACGCTGAATGGCGACGTGCTGCAACTGGCGCTGCTGCTTGAGGACGTCCATATGATGCACGCCCACGGCGCGGCCTCTACGGCGCACACCGAAACTGACCTGGACTTCCTGGAAGTCGCCTGCCGCAACGTTGCCCGGCGTCTGAAACAATTGTAGAGCGGGCCTCCGGCCCGCTCGTGGGCGGGAACGTCAAGCGGCGCTGCGCAATGGCGCCGAGGGGTGGGGCCTCTGGCCCGCTCGCGGGCGGGAACGTCGGGCGGCGCTGGGCAATGGCGCCGAGGGGTGGGGGCCTCCGGCCCGCTCACGGGCGGAACGTCCTTGCATACCAGGGTGGATGCTGTGCCCTACCTTTTTGCGACCGAACACCATAACGATGCCGACTACGCGGCCGGGCGGGTGTTCTACAGCCTGCCCGGCCATCCTGCCTTCCCGGTGCGATTGGCCGGCGAGATATTCCGGCGCTGCCTGGCCCTGCGCGAGGCGGACAACTTGACCGCGCCCTGCGCGCTTTACGATCCGTGTTGCGGCGGCGCGTATCACCTGGCGACATTGGCGTATCTGCATGGGGAGCGCATTGCATCCATCGCTGCCTCGGACATCGACGCGGACGCGCTGGCGTTGGCTCGCCGCAATCTCGACTTGCTGACGTGGTCCGGTTTGGACCGGCGCATCGCGGAACTTGCGCGGTTGTGGGCGGATTGTGGCAAACGTTCGCATGAGGAAGCGTTGGAAAGCGCCGAACGACTGCGGGAGCGTTTGCTCGCCTCGACCGAACGTCGCGCCATTCCGGTTTCCCTGTTCCAGGCCGATGCAGCCGACGGAGCGCGTGTCCTCGGCGAACTGGGCGCGCAGTCGGTGGATGTCGTCATCACGGATGTGCCGTACAATCGTTTGTCGGCGTGGCAGGGAAACGTCGCCGATCCGCTATGGCGGATGTTGGAGGCGCTGCGTCTCGTCCTGGCGCCCGGCGCAGTCGTCGCCATCGCCTCCGATAAGGGACAGAAAGCAGAACACGAAGCCTATCAGCGTGTGGATCGCTTCCAGATCGGCAAGCGGCGCATTGTCTTGTTAAAATGTGATGTGTAATGCGTGATTGGCTTTTCACGCATCGCGTATCACGCTTCACTCATTACTTTTTACTCGTTACTCATTACCAATTACCCAAAGGAGCTTGAACCATGAAACTCGGTGTTTGTGCAGACCCCAACGTTGCGCCCGTGCTGGCTGAGGCGGGCTTTGAATTTCTGGAACTGCACGTCCAGAATCACTTGAAGACGACGGTGGAGGATGAAGCGGCCTTTCCGCCGGAACTGGCGCGGATTCGCGCGTCGGCGCTGCCGTGCGTGGCGGCGAACTCTTTTGTTCCCGGCAATCTCAAGATCACCGGTCCCGATGTCAACCGGAACGAACTGGCGGCGTATGCTACCGTCGTCTTCGCGCGCGCGGCGCAGGCAGGGATCGATACGATTGTCTTTGGCTCCGGCGGCGCGCGGCGCATCCCCGACGATTTCGAGCGCGACATCGCCTGGCAGCAGCTCGTCGAGTTCGGCCAGTTGATCGGCCCGCTCGCCGGGCGATACGGCATTGTGGTGGTCGTGGAACCGTTGAACCAGCGCGAGTGCAACGTCCTCACCGGTGTGGCGGAATCCGGGCGCTACGTGGAAGATGTGAATCATCCCAACGTGCGCTTGCTGGTGGATGCCTATCACTGGCTCAAGGACGACAACGACTACGACGCGATTGTCACCTACGGCCCGTTGCTGCGCCACGTCCACATCGCCACCGAGGCAAACCGCCGCGCTCCCGGTGTAGAGGCGTGCGATTTCACGGACTTCTTCCGCGCGCTTAGGGAGAGCGGGTACGATGGTCGTATCTCCATCGAATCGGGCTGGACGGATATGGCGGCGGAAGCGCCTGTCGCCTTTGCGACCCTACAAAAGTTGGTGCGCGAAGCCGGGTGGTAGATGGACGACGCCATGCTTGATCTGTGCGGTTTATGGCTGTTCCAGCCCGATCCGGCGGACGAAGGCGAGCGTCTGGGATACTTTCGCGCCGATTGTGACGTCCGGTTTTGGCGCGAGGTGCGCCTGCCCGCCGACTTCGAGACCTGCCACCCGGCGCTGGACGCTTACGAAGGCGCGGGCTGGTTCCGGCGCGTGGTCGCCATCCCCGAAAACTGGCGCGACAAGCGCGTGACGCTGCACTTCGAGGGCGTCAACACGCACGCGACGGTTTGGGTGAACGGCCAATGCGTTGGCGAACACCCTGATCCGTTTCTGCCGTTCACGTTTGCGATTCGGGATGTGCTCGATTTCGACGAAGCGAACGTGATCGCCGTTCGTGTGGATAACGTCCGCCGACCGGGCGAAGTTCCCGGCTTGCAGCGTGGCTGGCGCACGTTCGGCGGCATCCT
>DYKY01000137.1:1961-6787 GCA_020722365.1 Thermoflexus sp. | reverse complement strand
TTCCGCCGAATCGAGGCGCACGACGGCCGGCTGTGGCTCAACGGGGAACCGGTGTATCTCACCGGTTTCAATCGCCACGAGGATTCGCCGCGCAGCACCATGTGTCTCGACCTCGAAACGACGCGCCGTGACCTCGAAGCGATGAAGGAGGCCGGGGCCAATTTCATCCGCTTGTGCCACTATCCGCATCACCCGGCGGAGCTTGGCCTGTGCGATGAATTGGGCTTGCTGGCGATGGGTGAAATTCCGCTGTACTGGTGGGATGGGCTGGCGGAAGGAGACGCAGCCTGCGCCGCGAAACTCGACGCCGCCAAACGCCAGTTGCAGGCAATGATTCGCCGCGATATCAACCACCCGGCGCTTATCTTTTGGTCGGTGAGCAACGAGACGCACGAGCAACGCCCGGAGGTGGCGGCGGGCAACCGCGAGTTGGTTGCGCTGGCGCGGGAACTCGATCCGACGCGCCTGGCGGTTCACGTGAGCGATCACTGGCAGAGCGCGCCGAATTTTGATGCCGACGACGTCATCTGCGTCAACGGTTATCCGAGCATCCACGGGCGCTACGAACTGGCCGATCCCGCCTACGACTTCGCGCAATCCACGGCGTTCTGGCGCGCCGGCCTGGCAACCTTGCATGCGCGCCATCCCGATAAACCGATCCTGGTGACGGAGTTCGGCTACACCTCGTTCCAGCACGTGACCGGCAATGCCGGCAGCGAGGACGCCCACGCGGACGCATTGGCGCACGAGTTCGCCGGAATGGACGCGCCCTACGTCTGTGGCGCGACGGTGTGGTGCTGGGCCGACCATCCCTGGCCGCCTGCGACCTTCGCGTTCTGCCATTACCTGAGCGTCAGCCCCTACGGCGTGCTGACCCGTGACCGTCGCCGCCGCAAACCCTTTTGGACAATACGCCGGCTGTTCCGCGAGAAGCAGGGGGCGCCGGAGCCGCCGAAATCCACGACGCCGCGTCTCGGTATGGCCGGTTATGAGGTCTTTATGATCCGCCCGCACCTGCGCGATATCCCGCAAGTCCCGTTCCCGGAGGGCTTTGGCATCCGCGCGATGCGGCTGGACGAGAGCGCATTGTGGACGGACATCCAGCGCGACGCCGAACCGCACTTTCCCATCGCCGACGATTTGTTCCACAGCCAGTTCGGCGACTATCTTCAGGCGACGCAATGGCGAAGTTTCATCGTCACCAACGAAAAAGGCGTGGGCGTGGGGGTGGTGAGCGCGTGGTTCGACCGGAATTTCAAGGGTGAGGATTACGGGATGATTCACTGGATTGCCATTCGCCCGGCTTACCAGGGCTTGGGCCTGGGAAAGGCGGCGTTGTCCTTTGCGCTGAACCAACTGTCGCAGTGGCACGAGCGCGCTTATTTGGGCACGCAAACCAAGCGGATTCCGGCGATCACGATGTACCTGACCTTCGGTTTCGTGCCCGATCTCGATCCGCCGGGCGCGCGTGAGGTGTGGCAGGAGGTAGCCGCGCAGCTACAGCATCCTGTTTTGGAGCGGGCGCTGTCCGTCCAGGTTTGACAATCCTTCCAGTTATGGTATGATCCCGCACGTGAACGGGGCGTAGCCCAGCTTGGCTAGGGCGCTACAATGGGGTTGTAGAGGTCGACGGTTCAAATCCGTCCGCCCCGACTGAGATCGAGAATGGCCGGCTGATTTGGCAAGCCGGCCATTTTTTTGTTGGTGTGGTAAAATAGCGCCATCTTTTGCCCTCGAGGATCTCTTTAATTCCGGTCTGTCCGGGTTAGGGCTTCACAAGTTAGAAAAGGAGATTACACGATGACCGAAAACAACCCTATCGACATCAAGATCGCCTACATCGGCGGCGGGAGCCGCTATTGGGCCAGGATGGTGATGACCGATCTGGCGCTATGCCCGCATCTCACAGGCGAGATTGCGCTCTATGACATCGACCACGAGGCCGCGCTGCGAAACGTAGAGCGCGCCAAAGAAATTTACAGCCACCCGGATGCGCGGACGACGTTCGCCGTCAACGCCTACGAAACGTCCGAGGAGGCGCTGGCGGATGCGGATTTCGTCTTCCTCTCGATCCTGCCGGGCCCGATGTGGATGTTCGCCAACGACATCGACATCCCGGCGAAGTACGGCATCCTCCAGACCGTCGGCGACACCACCGGGCCGGGTGGCATCAGCCGCGCGCTGCGCACTGTACCGATCTACGTGGATTACGCCCATCAGATTATGGAGCAGTGTCCTGAAGCCTGGGTCATCAACTACACCAACCCGATGACGCTGTGTACCGCCGCGCTTTACGCTGCCGAGCCGGACATCAAGGCATTCGGCTGCTGCCACGAAGTCTTCGGCACGCAGGAGATGCTTGCCGGGCTGGTCAACGCGCGCCTCGACGTACCGCGCCCCAAGCGCAGCGACATCAAGACCGACATCGCGGGCGTCAACCACTTTACTTTTGCGACGCGCGCGATGTGGAATGGCTACGACCTTTTCCCGCTCCTCGAGGAACACATGGAGCAGGAGGGTTTCTGGGCGGATCGCACAGCCTGGTCGCTCATGGCGAAGGAACGCGGGTTGTGGTTTTCGTCGCAGAAGCTCGTGGCCTTCGATTTTCTGCGGCGCTTCGGCGCGCTTGGCGCTGCCGGCGATCGCCACCTGGCTGAGTTCGTGCCGTGGTACCTGATCTCAGAGGAGAACCTGCATCGCTATGGCGTGATCCTCACCCCATCGAGTTTCCGCCTGGGGACGTGGCAACCGCCACAAAACGCGCCCGGCGTCGTTGCGCAGGGCCATAGTCCAGAGGGCGGGCTGCGTCATTCCGGCGAGGAGGGTGTCGCGCAGGTGTTGGCGCTGCTCGGTGTGGAACCACTCGACACGAACGTCAACCTGCCGAATGTGGGCCAATTGCCCGGCCTGCCGCTCGGCGCAGTGGTCGAAACGAATGCGCAGTTTCGCGAAAACAGCCTCGCGCCGGTCGTGCCAAAGCCGTTGCCCTTTGGATTGGAGATTCTGGTGCGGCGGATTGTCGACGTGCAGAAGTTGACGTTGGAGGCGGCGCTGACGCAGGACAAAGACCTGGCCTTCCAGGCGCTGCTCAACGATCCATTGTGCCGCATCAGCGTGGATCAGGCGTGGGCGATGTTCAACGAGCTGCTTGAAGCCAACGCGGCGATGCTTCCCGGCTGGGAGTGAGTTTCAATGGGCAACTGTTTTGGCCTGGCGCACGATGTCCGCGTGATCGAACGCCAGCGGCGGCAGGGCGTCAAGGGGCCACCAGCGGGCGGCGGCGGCATCGTCACCCGCGCGCGGTGTGACCGCCTCGGTGATGCGCGTCCAGAACGCAACAGACACCGTCCACCCGCGTGGATCGCGCCCCGGATCGCCGAACGCGCCGAGTTGTCGTAATTCCGGCGGTTCCAGCCCCGTTTCCTCGAAAAGTTCGCGGCGGGCGGCAGCTTCCAGCGGCTCGTTTTCGTCCACAAAGCCGCCCGGCAGCGCCCAATGCCCGGCGAAGGGCGGGTGGTTGCGCTCGATGAGCAGAATCTCCGGCCCATCGCCTCCCTCCTTGATGAGCACGATGTCTACGGTCAGGGCGGGGCGTGGAAAAGGGTATGTGCGGGTCATAGTCACTTCGTTCATAGTCACTCCGTTGAGTCTGTTGTGCTACTCTCTTCCGTAGCACTGCCGTACTTCGCACGGACGGCGCTGACGAGCGTGCGCACGGCGGTGATGCTGAGCGTCGCGATCAAGCCGGGCAGCGCGGGCAGCAAAACGGGTACCGCGATGCTCAACGCGGTCAACAACAGGGTAACGATCAGCAGCAGCAGCGTTGTCACCGGCTTGACAAATGTGAGGGAGAGGCTGCCGCGCAAGATTGCCAACAGCCTCGGTTCCTCAAGCTCGATCAGAAAGGCGTACGCATAGAAGCTTATGCAGATCCACACCAGGCCAATGATGAATACAACAGGGCGAATCCATACGAGAACGCTGCCCGATATGGGCCAAACGTCCGGCGTGGTGTAGAACCAGACGTTGGCTGCCAGCAGACCATAGCCGAGGGCCAGAACGAGCGATAGCCCCAGAGATCGCAGTCCGTATTGCTTCACCGCTTCCCAATACAGCCGCCAGTTGACACCCAATCCGCGCACGGCGCGATGGGCAATCATCCACACCCCAGCCAGGGCAAAGGGCAGTGGAATGATGAGCAGGGCGCTTACCAATAGAATCGCGCCGGTCGCGAAGAAAAACAAAATTTCCTCATAATAGGTTTTCACGGCATTGATGATAATGCGAATGGCTTGCATAAGTGTTCCCTATCCTGGCCAGGGTTTAAGGAGAGCCTGTTAAGGCGTCCCTTCGAGGGTGAGGATCAACTTCAGTGTCACGCTGTCGCGCGTGCTGATGCGCACGCGCACGCCCTGTTGTGCGTCGAAAACTTGCTGAGCCGTCTCGCCTGTTAAGACAATGCGCGACTGTTGCGATTGCTCTGCTTCTGGCGGCGGATAGTCCATCCACGTTTGCTCTTTCCAATTCCACAGTGAAATCTCGGAGATCGCCGTCAGGGATTGACCGGCGCCAACTTGGGGGGCAAGCAGCAAAGCCAGCGTGAGCGTCTCGACTTGCTTGACCTGCATGTAAATTGGCAGTACGTATTGCAGGGTTGTGCCGGGTGCGTTAGCATAGAGGATGTTGGTCACCGAATCGACCCAGCCGTTCTCGACTTTGTTTGTCGCGGCTTCTAGCGCTACTGTGAGCCTTCCTGAGGGTTGCGTGGGACACGGGACCGTATACACCATGCAGCTTTCCTGATGCTGAGTGCCGCCCAGTCCCTG
>DYKY01000137.1:0-1861 GCA_020722365.1 Thermoflexus sp. | reverse complement strand
CCGGAGTAACTGTATATCGAATAGGTTGCGGTGATGGGCCTGGACACAGCCACGGTTGTATCCTGGGCAATACTCTCGGTAAGAGTGATGCCATAGGAGGCATTGCCCATCAACAACTCTACGTCACGTAATGCGGCTTCACTCCACACTTCCCCGGTGAGGTAGAGCGTACCGCTGTTATCTTCCTGCGGGGTCAGTCGCAGGTCAGTAGTGATGTCTGGACTGTCGTATAACCCTTCTACGCCCCACGTGACGACGCCGAGGGGGTTGCGAACTTGCAGTGCCACTCCGGCGTCTGTAAAGCGGACGTCGACCGGAAACGGATCCCCTGAGTCGTACCAGTTGTCGAAGCGATAGCTGCCATACAGCGGACGTTGAATACCATGGGCGTTCCACGTCAGGCGACGGATGCGCGGCGCGTAGATGGCCATTCCCTGAACCACCCGTGCCGGAAGAGTTGCATCGGGCACAGAGACCATGGCGACTTCGTGAACCAGTGGAAAGGTTTGAGAAAAAGCGCTACTCAATCCAAGCGCCAGGATGACAATGGCGCCGCAAATCCATATGGGGATGAAGACCCATGCCAGAACGGGCCGTTTGAGACGGCGAACCAGCAGCAGGGTTCCCGGCCCCATCAGAAAGATGTACAGGGGAAAGAGCAGCAGCCACGGCCAGAATTTGGGCATGAGCGTGAAGGGCATCTCGAACAGTGTGTAGACGTTGGGACTGCCTGACGAGAGCGCCTGAGAAGACGCCGCATCGCTGCCCACCACGCTGATGGCGGGAAACGGATCGCCGGCCCAGAGCTGTAGCAGCCAGGCAACGCCGGCAGGATATGCCATATCCCACCCGATGATGTCCACGGTCCCTTTACCGACGGCGCGGCGTGCTGCGACGGTCTCCTGACCTGCCGTCGCCAGCGGCGTTGCGCCGGGATTTGGCATCAGTGGCGCCACCGCTACATCATAGAGCGTTACGCCCTCGATGGAGACGGATTCGAACTGGCGCACGTTTGCGGGTGAGGCGATGCGCAGCGCATCCGGCAGGTGGGCCAGCGTTTGTCCGAGCGCCGGTCCGCCGCCGATAATGAGATGTCCGCCCGCAGCAACCCAGGCCAGCAGCGCCTCTTGCTGTGCGGGGGTCAAGTCGGCGGTGGCGATACCGTTGAGCAATAGCACGTCGATCACATCCCAGGCCATCGGCGTTTCGGGCAAGCCGGTGAGGTCGGGCAGCCAGACCAGCGCATCCGGCTCAGCGATCTGCCCGCGCGCGAATGCCTCGCGTGTGTCGGCCAGGGCGATGACGCGCCCCCCCTCGAAAGTCCCGCGACCAGGGACACGCGTCTCTTGCTGTGTACCCTCGGCATCGTGCAGGGCGATACTCGGCGTCGCGTTGTTGCCGACGAAGAGCGGCAACCGGTACTGCTTGTGCGAATGGGACGGCAGTTCGAGCGCCTGGCGGTATGTCACCTGATTCTGCTCGTCACGGATGATGAGATCGCCGCGCCAGTCCGCGCCCTCGTTGCGCAGCACCACGCGCGCCTCCGTCCACCAACTGTGATGCACGTACCCCTCCCACGCCGGGATAACTTCCAGCGTGAGCGTCTCGTCCGGCGTCTGCGCCTGTAGCGGTAGCCTGCCAGGTGCGAGCATCGCGCAAAGCACGCCCAGAAGCACGAATCTTATGAGTTTAGTCCAAAGTCTAGAGTCCAAAGTCCAAAGTCCAGCGTGGATTCACTTGTGCTCGGGCCGGTCTCTGACCGCGCCCGCCAGCGGTGGCTCGGTCTGGAGACCGGCCACAGCCCTAGGTCTCTGACCGCGCCCGCCAGCGGTGGGTCGGTCTGGAGACCGGCCACAGCCCT
>DYKY01000136.1:2506-10849 GCA_020722365.1 Thermoflexus sp. | reverse complement strand
AGAGAAAGCCGCGTTTCGCAGCGCCTTCCAGAACAAACAGTTGCGACAAGTTGTAGAGCGCTGGTGGAAAATATATGACGAGGAGCGTGAGGCAGGAGCAGTAGTCAAAGCTGGTATGTTCTGGGAATAATGGGACAGCGATGCCTGACCGCCTAACAAGCGAGACACCCTTTTTCGTCTGCATTAAGTCTCTGTCCGAAAATTGTGCCCCGCGAGCGTTTCTAGTGCATCAACGGTGAATGTTCGGATAGGTTCTAAATGTATCTTATTGTACTCTTTATCAGGAATGATGATCTATGATTACTCTGCCTGGAAGAAAAGCTCGAATCAACGCCGCAAGGTGGCTCTTCATCGGATATATTGTGTTCACCGTTTTTGGCACGTTCCTCCACATCGCCACACGGATAATAATAAAGAATGAACCTATCGATAGAGTTTACGTCACCTTGATGCCCGCCATCAGCATCGCCGCACTATATTCGCTGCGAAAACTCCCCTCGTCTCTGGAACGCGCGATGTCCTTTTTTGCCTGGGTAGCGATGGTCTGCATAGGCAGCCTTTTATTTTATATGTTGCACATACGCAGCGAGTATGTACTCAACCTCTTCCTGTTTCACATTGGCATTTTCTCATTGAGTCTCGTTTTAGGATTCCGCCCCGCCATATACTACGCTATAGCGACATCGGCCATTATCCTGATTTTGGGCATTGCCTATCGCCTTCCACTAGGTCATGTTATTGCCCCAATATTCCTGGCTTTTGCCCTGGCGCTGCCGTCCAAAGTTGTCGAACAGCTTATAGAGCAAAGCACCGCCGAGCTGGCGCAAATCAACCTCCAACTCGAAGAATTGGTCGAAGAACGCACCGCCGAATTGCGCGCGGAGATCGCCGAACGCCAGCATGCCCAAGAAATCCTGTCTCGACGCACCGCCGAACTGGAAAAACGCAACGAAGAGCTGGATGCCTACGCGCACACCGTAGCCCATGATTTGAAAGCCCCATTAGCCTCCGTGATCGGGTTCAGTGATCTTCTGGAAAAACGCTGCAACAAAATACCTCAGGATAAGCTCGTCTACTATTGCAGCGTCATCGCACAGAACGGCCGTAAAATCATCGACATCATCGACGCGTTATTGCTGTTAGCCAGCGTACGGAAAGTCGATGAAGTGCCAGTCCAGCGACTCGACCTGCCCGACATCATAGAGGACATCCAACGACGGCTTGCCGATGCCATCATAGAGAACAACGTGGAGATCGTCGTGCCGGACCACTGGCCTGACGTGAATAGCTACCAGCCGTGGGTCGAAGAAATCCTGGTCAACTACATCAGTAACGCAATCAAGTATGGAGGAAGACCCCCGCGGATCGAAGTCGGCGCGGCGAATCACGTTGACGGATATGTGCGCTTTTGGGTGCGCGATAACGGCAAAGGCCTGACGCCGGAAGAACAAGCCCGGCTATTCGTTCCCTTCACCCGGCTTGATCAGATCAGAGTGAAAGGGTATGGACTGGGATTGTCCATTGTTCAGCGCATTGCAGAAAAGCTTAATGGGCAGGTCGGCGTCGAAAGTGAGATCGGGCAAGGCAGCACGTTCTACTTTACCTTGCCGTTAACGTAACGTGAAGCGCGATACGTGAGGCGGGCGTTCCGCGCGCTTCACGTTTTATGCACAGATGAAATTATCCCATAGCGAAAGGAATCCAACCATGAACCGTGCTGAGTCCGTCAAAACCTTTGTGCACCGCCAAATTATCAACGCCTGGTGTCTGTACGATTGGGGCAGTTCGGCCTTTTCGACGACCGTCGAAGCCGCCGTCTTGCCGGTCTTCTTCGAGAAAGTGATCGGCGCACAGTTAACCGGCAATCTGCCTACTGTGTACTGGGGATACACCAACTCCATCGCCCTGCTGGTCTCCGCGCTGCTGGCCCCGGTCCTGGGCGGTATCGCGGATTACATGGGGAGAAAGAAGCGGCTCCTGGCGACGTTTGCAGCGATTGGCATCTTCGCCACGGCCCTACTGACATTCATGGACACAGGCATGGTCTGGCCGACCCTGATCCTGTTTTTCATGGGAACGGTCGGCCTGGCAGCCTCGTACATCTTCTACGACGCGCTGCTGCCGCACATTGCCGACGAGAATGAGATCGATTTCGTTTCCTCCAAAGGGTACGCGCTCGGTTACCTGGGCGGCGGCATCCTGCTCGCGGTCAACATCGTGATGATCATGGTGATCTGGCCGGAGAGCACTCTGGGGACACGGTTATCGTTCCTCACCGTAGCGATTTGGTGGGCCGTGTTTATGCTACCGCTGCTGCGGCGCGTCCCCGAGCCGCCCGCCAACACCGAAGGCATCGGCGCGGGCGTCAATCCGGTGCGCGCCAGCTTCCAACGCATCGGGCAGACGCTCGGTGAGATTCGCAAATACGGCGAGTTGTTCAAGTTCCTCGTCGCCTTCTGGATTTACAACGACGGCATCGGCACGGTCATCAAAATGGCGACGATCTACGGCGCGGAAATCGGCATCGGGATGATCGACCTGATCGGCGCGCTGCTGCTGACGCAGTTCGTGGGCATCCCGTTCTCGCTGCTGTTCGGCAAGTTCAGCCACAAGCTCGGCACCAAACGCTCGATCATGGTGGGGCTGGGCTGGTACGCCCTGCTGATGGTGGGCGGCTTCTTCATGAGCCAGCCGTGGCACTTCTGGGCGCTGGCCTTTGGCGTGGGAATGGTGCAGGGCGGCACGCAGGCGCTCAGCCGCAGCCTGTTCGGGGTGATGGCGCCGAAGGCCCGCAGCGCGGAGTTCTTCGGCTTCTACGACGTGTCCAGCAAGTTCGCCGGGATCGCCGGACCGCTGCTGTTCAGCGTCGTCGGGCAGCTGATGGGGACGAGCCGTTTGAGCATCGTATCGCTGATGGTGTTCTTCGTCGGCGGGATTATCCTGCTCACCCGCGTCAACGAGAAAGAAGGCATCCGCATCGCTACGGAGGAAAATGCGCGGGCGGCGGCGTTAGTATAGAGGCAGTTTATCATACCAGACCTGACAGGTCATGCAAACCTTCGGTTTGCCGAAGACCTGTCAGGTCTGAATTCGATCTATTCCCCTGCCGGCTCCTCCAACCCCAACCGCTCGAACTGTTCCGGTGGCGCGTCCATCGCCTGCATCGTTTCGACGAGGAGCACGGCGTATTCGATCTCGGCATCTGTCCCGGCAAGATTCCGCGTCTGCGCGGGATTGTTCTTGATGTCGTAGAGATGGTTGTCGGCCCAATCGGGGCTGCGGCGCTTGTGAACGCGAGCGCGGATGACGGGATAGTCGGTGTATGGCAGCCACAACCCCAACTGTGCCTCATCGTAGAAACTCAGCGGGCACACGTCGCGGAAACTGAAAGAACCCGGTGTGAGGAAGTAACGGTAGAGCGGTTGGTTCTCCTCGCTGACAGGCGCGCGGAAGTAGGTGTAGCGCCCGTCCGTCACGTTGACCGTCTGCCCGTACCAGCCGTAGAGCGCGGCCTTGCGCCGCGCCTGGGCCTTGGTCTCCAGAATCGGCCTCCACGATTCGCCGTGAATCGGATGCTCGATGGGGACGTTGTAGTAGTCGCAGAGCGTCGGCATGATATCGATATTCTGCGTAAGCTGCGCGCGATGCTCGCCCGCGTGCGCGTCGCCGGGCAGATGCACCATCAGCGGGATGTGCGCCAGCTCGTTCCAGGCGTGCCAGGCGTTCTTGCCGGTCAGGCCACGCTCGCCGAGGAGATGCCCATGGTCGGTGGTGACGATGATGAGCGTGTCCTCGAAGGCGTTCTGGCGTTCCAGTTCATCCAGCAGCTTGCCGAACCACGCATCCATCATCGTGAGTGTGGCAGCGTACTGTTTGCGAAGATGGCGCGTGGCCTCGCTGTCCTCGTCCACCTTGTCGTAGCCGCTCCAGTTGTAGAGCGGGCCGTCCCAATCGTCGCCGTACATGTCGAGATACTCCTGTGGGCAATCGAACGGCTCGTGCGGATCGAAGACTTCTATCCACAGCAGGTAATTGTCCGCGCCCTCGTTCGCCTTCAGCCAATCGATTGCGCCCTGGAACGTCTGCGGCGTCGAGTAGTCGGCCTCCGTCTTGAACGCAAGCTGGTTCTTCGCGTATTGCGCGCGCCAGCGTCCCAGGTGCTCCGGCTCCTCCGGCGACGCCACGCGCGACACAAATACGTCGGATTCCTGTCCACGGTGCAAGGCCCAGGTGTTGAACGGACTATGGTAGTTCTCGCCGCCGACGTGGAAGTAGTGGTAGTGATCGGTCTCCATGTGACAGAAGACGCCGCGACAATCCGCGGTCGCCTTATCGCGCAGCAGGTGTGGGAAAGGGATGTCGAACGGTTCCAGCCCACCCCACTCGCGCTCGAGGAAGTTCAGCCGCCCGGTGAGCATGTCGCGCCGTGCAGGCATACACGGCGCCGAGCCGATCCAGTGGTTGTCGAAAATCACCGCGCGTTCGGCAAACCGCGCCAGATTGGGCGCGATCACCCACTCGTTGCCGTACATCGGCAGGTAATGGCGATTCAGTGAATCAGACAGAATGACGATCGTTTTCATAGTTGTACTCCTTGACGAGCTGTTAGCTATCAGCCACAGCCAGACCAGCCCAAAAAGCTGAACGCTGACGGCTGGCCGCTGAAAGCTATGCGAAGAATTCGTAGCGCCGCGTCCAGCGCTGCGTTTCACCGGCGTGCACGTTGACCGGCACGAAGACTTCGGCGCTGATGACGTGCGTCGTGCCCCACACGGCGACGCGCGCGGGCGCGAAGTCGTCGTACTCGCGCATCCCGACGCCGGTTGGCGCGTGGACAAGCTCCCACTGCGCCGCGTCAGTCTTGGCGAAGCCGAGCGGGCGGCAGTAGAACGGGTGCTGCGGCGTGGCCTTGCAGCGGATTTCCCCGCCCTGCACGTCGAGGATCGCCATCATCTGCGCCATGCGCTCGACGAACGGGCCTTCCGGCGCGGCAAATTCGATGGTGTAAGGCATCCGCAGCCGATAGTCCGGCCCAATCGCGTGTTCATCAATGCCCATAAAGTTGTGAACGTATTCGGTCGTCGCCACCGGCTTCTCGCCCACGTTTTCCAGTGCGTAAGCAATCGTCAGTCCCGCGCCTTCTACCGTCACCGTCTTGGTCAGCCGGACGGCGTAGCCCCGGCAGTCCAGCGGCTCGACGGTGAACGTCGCCTGGGTCGCATCCGCCGTCACGTGGATCGGGAACGGCGCAACGATCTCGTAGGGCCGGAAGAAATTGTATGGCTGATCGTCCGGGCGCGCCAGCAGCCCGATGCCCGGCTTGGGGAACAGGTCGCCCGGCTGCGCCTCATCGTAGCCGATGACCTCTTCGATGCCGAACTCGTTACACAGTCCCACGCCGCCGCTGCCTTGCCCCGACTCAAGCGATTCGGGCACGCAGAACGTGTGTGTCCCGTCCAGCGTCACCTGCGTGATGAAGGCGGTCCAATCGAAGCGTGTGCCGTGGTAGACGCTGCCCGGTTGGGCGATTTCGACCGTCAGGCGGTCGCTACGCAAAATGATAGGGAAATTCTCTATTGGTTTCATGTCGTTCACTCCTTCGTTTCGAGAGCAACTCCAGTATGTGCTGAGACTTTTGTAGTCTTCAACATTTTCGATCTACTGAGTCTGGCAGTCGTTAGTCTTGTAGTTCTGGTGGCAAACCGCCGCATACTTTCATCGACGCAAAGAGTAACTATTCAGGCGTGTAGGCCGACCACGAATGTAGAACGAATAAACGAATGGGCGCCTGCCTAACGCACGTTTTTGGTTGGTCCAAGGCCTAAATTCGTTTATTCGTTCCCTATCCGTGGTTGAATTCGTGGTCGGCAAGCTCTACACCTGAACAGTTACCGCAAAGATACGTGACCTGACTTCCGCATACACCTCCTCAAACGGTCTGTCAGCATTCACAAAACGCAGCCCGGACGGCGATCTAACTGCTTTGCAAACTTCACGGAGATATTGTACGAGCACCGGCTACAAATACAATGAAAGCGTCACATCCGAACTTTGTGCGTGCCGGACAAAGGCTTCGGCGTAATCGCAGCCACATTCCAATCCTCGGAACGCCTCCATCTTGCCGTGACTGCCGGCGTACCACTCGGTGACGTGCTGGCTTTCATGCACGAGACAGGCCTGGTGCTTTAGTTCAATGACAGCGGTGATGTCCACGTAATCGGTGGGAAAGAACTTGTGGCTCTGCTGCCCTGCCATACATTCGAAGTAAAACAGCGGAACACAGCGTCCGGTCCGCAGCCACGCATCGTACACCAGCGTGGAACACGCGCGGTGGTCGCGGTGCGTGTCGATGGGCCAGTGTGTGAAGATGAGGTCGGGTCAGGTCTGATGAATTGACTCTACGATTTCTGCTGCCAGATCGTAACGGCTGAACGCGGGCATCAGGTAGATGCCGTCGGCCCAGTCGCGCATCTGCGCGATCAGTTCCAGCGCGATGCGCACGCCTTCGTGGGGTGAATCCGAGCCTGCCGCCTCCAACCGTTCGAAGAATTCCGGCGAGATGGTGATCCCCGGCACTTCGTTGTGCAGGAAACGCGCGTGCTTCACGCTGTACAACGGCAGCACACCGACCAGCACCGGCTTGTCAAGCGGACCGTACTTTTCCGCGTAACGGTCCAGGAAAGCGCGCGCTGCCGGCGGATCGTACACCGGCTGCGTGAGGAAGAAATCCGCCCCTGAACGCAGCTTGCGCCGCAGCACCTCGATCTCGTTTTCGGGATCCGTCGGCGCGAGGTTCAGCGCCGCGCCGACGAAGTACGTCGTCGGCTGGCCGATGTCGGCCCCGGCGTGATCGACGCCCACGTTGAAGCCCTCTTTGATGAGCTTGATCAGTCCCGTGGACGTGAGATCGTAGTTGTCCATCGCCTCCGGGTAATCGCCGATGGACGTCGGGTCGCCCATCACCACGAAAACGTTGCGGACGCCCAGCGCGTGCGCCGCCAGCAAGTCACCCTGAACACGCAGCAAGTTGCGGCCACGAGTGGGGAAGTGCAGCGTGGTCTCGATGCCCACCTTGTCCTGAACCAAAGCACAGACCGCCCACGGACTCATCCGCATCCGCGCCATCGGGCTGTCGGCCACATTGATAACATCGGCCCCGGCTTCGGAAAGGAGCGTCGCGCCCGCCAGCAGCTTGTGCGTGGAAAGGCCGCGCGGCGGGTCCATCTCCACAGCGAGCACAAACTCTCCCGCGCTCAACTTTTGGGACAGACGCGAAGGCCGGTCCGGTGAAACGCCCTCGTGGAGCGGGTGCAACGTCGCTGCGCGTTTGAGCGGAGCACCGACGACCACGGGCGAGCCGGCGTCCAGCGCCGCGCGCAACGCGGCAATGTGCGCGGGCGTCGTCCCGCAACACCCGCCGATCAGATTGGCGCCAGCCCGACTGAAAGCCCAGGCGTACTCGCCGAAATACTCCGGCGTCGCCGGGTACATAATCCGCCCGGCGACCTGTTCGGGCCACCCCGCGTTCGGCTTCACCCAGAAGCGACCTTCCGGCGCGGCCTCCTTCATCTGCTGGACGAGGCGCACGAGCTGCGCAGGGCCGCCGGAACAGTTCACGCCGATCACGTCCGCGCCCGCTTCCCACAACCGCCGCGCGACTTTCGCCGGGGAATCCCCCAACAACGTGCGGTCATCGCGGGTAAACGTCATCGAAGTGACAACCGGCAGCTCGCAAAGCGCGCGGGCGGCCTCGAGCGCCTCCAGCACCTCGTACAAATCGGAGAACGTTTCGATCACCAGCAAGTCGGCGCCGGCTTCCACCAACGGCGCAATCTGCGCGGTGAAGGCGTCACGGGCTTGCTCCTTGCTCACCCAGCCAAACGGCGCAAGTCGCACCCCCAGCGGGCCAATGTCGCCCGCCACCAGCACATCCTTGAACGACGCCGCAACGATGCGCCGGGCCAAATCCACGCCCGCGCGATTGATCTCAACCAGTTTGTCTTCCAGACCGTGCCCTGCCAGCTTGTAGGGATTCGCGCCGAAGGTGTTGGTGAGGATGATCTGCGCGCCCGCCTCGATATAGGCGCGGTGGATTTCGCCCACGAGCGCGGGATTGCTCAGGTTCAATTCATCGAAGCACGCGCCAAAGGGCACGCCGCGCCCGTACAGCATCGTCCCCATCGCTCCATCGGTAAGAATCGGCTTTGATGTTTCTTCCAACAACGTCAACAACTTTTCCTTAACCATCATTTCCCCCTCGATAAAGATGCAAGAAGCAGGGAGTAGGAAGTAGGAAGTAGGAAGTAGGAAGTAGGAAGTAGGAAGTAGGAAGTAGGAAGTAGG
>DYKY01000136.1:0-2406 GCA_020722365.1 Thermoflexus sp. | reverse complement strand
AAAGCAGATCACTGTTATCTCTTATTACTTACTCCTTACTCCTTACTCCTTACTCCTTACTCCTTACCCCTTGCCTCCCGCACCGCGTCCAGCATGTTGCGCAGTGCAGGGATAACCTCGTCCCAGGCGCGGGTCTTGAGACCGCAGTCGGGATTCACCCAGATTTGCTCCGGCTTGAGATGCTGCACAAAGCTCGCCAGTTTGCCCGCGATGAAGGCCACCGTGGGCACCACCGGGCTGTGGATGTCGTAGACGCCGGGACCGATCTCGCGCGGATAGCCGTACTCGGCCAGCGCGCGCAACATCTCATCGCCGCTGCGCGCGTTCTCGATGGAGATGACGTCCGCATCCAGCCGGTCAATGGCGGAGAGAATATCCTGGAACTCGGAGTAGCACATGTGCGTGTGGATTTGCGTCTCGGGCGCGGCCCGGCCCACCGCCAGGCGGAAGGCGTCCACGGCCCAGGTCAAATACGTGTCCCAGCGGGCGGGCTTGAGTGGCAGGCCCTCGCGCAGCGCCGGCTCGTCCACCTGAATCGCGCGCGCGCCCACCGCTTCCAGGTCGGCGATCTCGTCGCGCAGCGCCAGCGCAATCTGGTAGGCGATGACGTGACGCGGGACGTCGGTGCGCGGGTACGACCAGTTGAGGATCGTCACCGGACCGGTGAGCATCCCCTTAACGGGCTTCCGCGTGTACGACTGCGCCACGCGGAACTCGCGCACGGTCATCGGATCGGGCCGCGACACGTCGGCGTAGATGATGGGCGGGCGCACGTAGCGGCTGCCGAAGCTCTGCACCCAGCCGTACTGCGTGAAGGCAAAGCCCGTCATCTTCTGCGCGAAGTATTCGACCATGTCGGTACGCTCGGACTCGCCGTGGACGAGCATATCCAGTCCCAGACCGTCCTGCACGCCGACCGTGTAGCCGATGAAGGCGTCGATCCCGGCCTCGTACGCGGCCTGCGTGATCTCGCCCTTGTTGAAGCGCGCGCGCAGATGACGCACTTCGGGGGTCTGCGGGAACGAGCCAATCGTCGTGGTGGGGAACGGCGGGAGTTGCACCTGCAACGGGCGGCGCTCGGTGTAGGTCAACGCGCGGGTGAAGTCCGCCGGTTGCAGCGCATCGAGCCGCGCTTGCACGGCGGGATCAGGCGGCGCGAAGGCGCGGAATTCGGCCCACGCGGCGTCGATGCCGGCGGTCTCGCCGGTCGCCAGCATCGCCAACTCCGCGAGCTTCTCTTCGGCGAAGGCCAGCACGCCGCGCAGCGCAGCGGGCAGCGCCTCCTCGCGACTCGCGGTATAGGGCACGAATTGCAGCGAGGACGATGCGCCGATACGCACTTGCGGCGCGTAGCCGCGTAGCGTCTCCAACAGCGCCATCACTGCGGCGGGGCGGATCCGCCACACGCTGCGCGCATCGACTACGCCCGCACTCAACGCCTTGTCCTGCGGCCAGCCGTGCGACCGGATCAGCGCCAGGTTGTCGCCGCGTGTGAAATCCAGCGAAAGCACATCCACGGGCAGCGCGACGATCCAGGGATAGCTCTCGCCCACATCGTCAAAATAGGTCACCAGGTTGACCGGCAGGCCGGCTGCGCCGAGCGCGGCGTAGGCCGTTTCGACGTGCGGGCGCAATTCGGCGGCGTCGCCGAGGACGAGCGCCGGTTCGTGGAACTGCACCTCGGTCACGCCGAGGGCGTTGAGCGCGTCGAGCAGTTGGCGGTACAGCGGCAGCAGCTTCGACAGCAGCGCACCGAAGTCCACCGAAAGCCGCGCCAGGCGCAGCAACGTCACCGGGCCGAGGATGACCGGCACAGCGCGCGCGCCCAGGACGGCCTGCGCCGCGCGAACGAGCGCCAGGAAGTCGTCGAAGTTCGCCTGCGGCTCAACGTCCGCCTCGATCTCCGGGGCGAGATAATGATAGTTCGTGTCGAACCACTTGGTCATGTCGAGCGCCGGAATGCCCGGAACGCCCCGCGCCATCGCAAAGTAGCGTTCCAGCCCCGACAGATCGCGGAAGCGTGCGGGAATCAAGCCGAAACGCACCATCCAATCCAGCACGTGATCGTAGAGCGTTTCCATGCCCACGCCGATTTTCTCGATCCCCGCCGCTGCCTGGGTGCGCCAGCCCTCGCGCGCCACCTCAGCGAAAGTCGCCAGCAGTGCGTCGCCGTCTAGCGTCCCCTTCCAATAGGCTTCCAAGGCCCGCTTCATCTCGCGGTTCTTGCCGATACGCGGAAATCCCAGTGTTTGTGTGATATGCATGAGGTCCCCTCCTCTTACCGTAATTATACGATTCTTATCTTCAAAAATCGTGAGAGCAGTGTACCTTAAGGCGGAAAGATGTCAATCAACTGTCCTTTCGCTAGAAATTTGGTTAAAAAATGATTTAAGTGGGGGGGCAAAC
>DYKY01000135.1:9612-11037 GCA_020722365.1 Thermoflexus sp. | reverse complement strand
CCTGGGTTGCCAGATTCGCCAGCGCCAGGATTTGATCCAATGCCATATCCGTTTGAACGGAAGTTTCGAGCATTTTGTAGATTTCCGGCGCCTTCTTCGCCAGGTCGGGCAGCAATTCGATGCTGGTCACCTTCTCCAAAATGGCGGCCATCACCTGTTGTTGGCGGCTCGCGCGGTCGAAGTCGCTGCTGCTGTGGCGCGTGCGTGCATACTTGAGCGCCATTTCCCCATCGAAGTGGTGCCAGCCAGCCGGGATGTACAGGGGATCATAGCCGTAAGCGTAGTCAGGGTAGGTGGGATCGCTGATGTCCTTCTCGACGTAAATGTCGACGCCGCCGATCATATTGACCAGACTAACAAAGGCCTGAAAGTTGAGGCGCGCGTGGAAGTCGATCGGGACGCCCAGGTTGTATTCGACCGTTTCACGCGCCAGCATCGGGCCGCCGCCGGTATGCTTGTAGAGATCGCCCAGGAAGTGCGCGGTGTTGATGCGCCCCTCGCTGTAGCCGGGAATGGGGACCCACAGGTCGCGGGGAATGGAGAGCACGCCTGCCATCTTTGTGACCGGATCGAGCGTCAGCACCATCATCGTATCGGTGCGAAACGGCCCGGTCTCCTGCGAACGCTCATCGATGCCGAGGAGCAGCACGGTCACACGCTTGGTACCTGTCCAGGTCGGTATGACCTGACCGAACTCGTATTTGACGTTTTCACTAGGGCCGCTACTGGCCGGCAATCCCGACGCGATCCCCGGCCGGGCCAGCATCCCGCGCACCCATGACACAGCGGACAGTGCAATACCTCCGATGATAACCAGGAAGATGATGACCAACATCCCGGTAATCAACGCCGGTGCGGTATTCTTCCGCTTGCGCCTTATCATGGAACGACTTTTCTGTTGCATCATAGGCAATTATACCATACCTTGCAACATCGCCTCCCACTCTGCGATGGCGGCCTCGGTATCGTAGCGCGTCTGAATGAAGTGTCGCCCGGCGCTGCCCAGGCGTACTTGCGCCTCGGGATCGTGCAGCAGCGTGAGCACCGCCGCCGCGAAATCTTCCGCTGTATCCGCCGTCAGCAAGTGCTCGCCGGGCGTCGCGCCGATGCCGTGGTTGCACACCGAAGTCGCCACCACCGGGACGCCAAACGCCATCGCATCTACCACCTTTTGCAGCAAGCCTCCCGCTACGAGCATGGGCGAAACGAAGACCGTCGCCGCCCGGTACCAGGAAGCCAGATCGTCCACAAAACCGGTGACGATGCACTGATCGTCCGCCCGCGCGCGCAGCTCCGCCGGAGGACGCCCGCCGACGATGAAGAACCGCGCTGCGGGTGCCGCCTTGCGGATACGCGGCCAGACGCGATCGAGAAACCAGATCACGCCCGCGAGGTTGTGCGCCCGGTCCATCGCGCCGACGAACA
>DYKY01000135.1:0-9512 GCA_020722365.1 Thermoflexus sp. | reverse complement strand
AGAAACCAGATCACGCCCGCGAGGTTGTGCGCCCGGTCCATCGCGCCGACGAACAACAACACCGGCGGGCTTGCGGTGAGCGTAGTCGAACTGCCGGGCGGGATAGCAGGCAGTACGTCCGGGTCGGTGGGAACGGCAGGAGCTAGTGGCAGCAAGTGCACGTGACGATCGCCGCACACCGGAGCCAGCAGGGCCCGGTCGCCTTCGGAGATGGCGAGGATGAGATCGTGGCGACGGCAGAGCGCCGGCTCGAAGACACGAAAGGCCACGGCCATCGTTTTGGCCCACAGGCGTTTGAGACCGCGCGCGTGGACCGCCTTCTGCTCCCACATGAACCAGTTCACATCCTGGGTGCGAAACGACGACGGCGGCAAAGACAGGCCAAGCAGGACGATGGCGGTCTGGGTGGTTTCGATGTGCACGAGATCGGGCTGTAGCTCGCGCAGCGCCTTTTTTGCCGCGTGGCGCAATCCGAGGTAACTGCGGGCCAACGCCAGCGGTCGCCATCCCGGCAGGGAACGGTGGTGCGGAACCGTGATGACGCGCTCGCAGAGCGCTTCGACGGCGGGGAGCAATGCGCGTTCCTCGTCCATTATCCGCGCCACCAACGCCAGGCGGTGTCCACGCCGGTGCAGCGCCTCCATTAGCCCAAACAACGATTCTCCCCCGGCATGACCGACCGAGGGAGCGGGAAATTGCTTGTAGATGAAGAGAACGCGCGCCATCTTAACCAAGCGGCACTGCGACGACGATCATCTCCGGGCGGCTTTGTACTTGCTCGTAGAAGAAGTTGGAGACCGCCCGCTCCACAGCCCGTTCCACTTCATCCGGCGCGGCGCTGCCTCGGGTGGCTTGCACCGTGTTGCGCACCACGGGTTGCGCGCGCTCGGTCAGGTCGTCGAGGACTTCCGCCGTCGCCAGCCCGCGCGCGGTGACGCGCGGCTCTCCGATCACTGCGCCCTGCCGCCGGTTGTACGAGAAGACCACGCTGCACACGCCCGCGACGGCCAGCGACTCACGATCCAGGATCACCTGCGGGCTGACGGCGTCGCCCACCAGCGCGCCATCCACGAAGACGTAGCCACCCGGTATGCGCTCGCCCACTTCCAGGCTGTCTGAAGAGAAGCGCAGGATGTGCCCGTTTTCCACCACGGCGATGTTCTGCCTGGGGATGCCGGTCTCTTGCGCCAGCAGCGCGTGCTGTTTGAGGTGACGCAATTCGCCGTGAATGGGCACAAAGAACTTGGGCCGCAGGATGTTAAGCAGCATCTTCTGCTCCTCCTGGCTGGCGTGCCCGGAGACGTGCACCGGCGCGATGGGATGATAGACGACGTTCGCCCCTTTCTGGAAAAGGCGGTTGATGACGCGGTGCACCACCTCCTCGTTACCGGGGATGGTGTGCGAGGAGAGCACCACCGTATCCCCCGGTACGACGCGCAGCGAAGGATGCCTCCCGATCGCCAGCCGTCCCATAATCGAGCGCGGCTCGCCCTGCGCGCCGGTCGCCATAATGGTGACCTGGTGCGGCGGCAAGCGATTGATATCCTGCAACGACAAAATGAGATCGTCGGGCACATTGAGGTAGCCCAGCCGCCGCGCCATCTTGACGTTCTTGACCATCGTGGTGCCGGCAATGGCGACTTTGCGCCCGAAACTGCGCGCCACATCCATCACCTGCTGGATGCGCGAAATCAGCGAGGCGAACGTTGCGACGATAACGCGCCCTTTCGCCTGGTGGAACACGTCGGCGAGCGCCGCGTTCAGGCTGGATTCCGAAGGCGTCGTACCGGGTTGGTCGGCGTTCGTGCTGTCGGCGAATAGCGCCAGCACGCCGCGCTGGTTGAATTCCGCGAGTTTGGCGATGTCGCTCGGCCGGCCATCCACCGGCGTGTGATCCATCTTGTAATCGCCGCTGTGGACGACGAGACCGAGCGGGGTATCGATGCCCAGCCCGACCGCGTCGGGGATGCTGTGGCAGACGTGGTACGGTTCGACGGTAAACGGCCCCAGGCGTACGGTATCGCCGGGTTCCATCGGTTGCAGTTTGACGCGCTTCTGCAAATCGCGGTTGAGCTTCACCTCGATCAAACCGCGCGTCAGCTTCGTCGCGTAGACCGGCATATTGAACTCCTGCAAGAAGTGCGGCAGCGCGCCGATGTGATCTTCGTGCCCGTGCGTGATGACGACGCCCCGGATACGGTCTTCTTTGCCCTTGAGGTAGCGATAATCAGGGATAATGTAATCCACGCCCGGCATATCGCTCTCCGGGAACATCATCCCCACATCCACGATGAGGACGTTGCGCCCATATTCGAGCGCCATCATATTTTTTCCGACCTCCCCCAGTCCGCCCAGGGGAACAACTTGTAACTTTTCCATACCTTTAACCTTGTTTCAAAAATCTGTGGCTCTACTTTGAGCCAGATTCAGTATACCCTTAACGCGATTGCGCGTCAAGGTCAGGTTTTTCTCGTCACGCGCTGCCGTTGACGCGTGTAGGATGCCGGGATATAATGATTTTTGAAGGCGGCCGGGAAACGTGAGCGGCAGGCGATGTGTGTAACACATCACGAAAAAGAGGAGGCGCAACATATGAGCGTCAAAGAAATAGAGAGGGCGATTATGCGACTACCGGCCCCAGATTTCGGTGAGTTAAGGGAGTGGTTTGAGGATTATGCTGCACAAATGTGGGATAAGCAAATTGAGAAAGACTTGAAAGCGGGGCGTCTTGATGCGCTGCTGGCAGAAGTCGATCAGGAATATGAGGCCGGATTGGGGCAACCCTTATGAAGCACATTGCCCTGCCGCGTTTCTGGCAGTGTTACCGGCAACTCCCCAGAGAAGTGCAAGCGTTAGCGGATAGGAATTTCAGACTGCGTAAATGATAAAGAAAAATCATGCCTAAAACACTAACAATCCCAATCCTTAAAAGAGAAGCCCACACCTTTGCAATCCAGGAATCATCGCACCCTGAACCCTCAATGTATGGTGTTACCGATGGAAAGGCAGTTGGCACTTATCTTGAGCACAAGTTTAAAGCATACCTCCGCACAAAGTATCAATACATCGGAGGTTCCTCGGCCAAGGGAATTGATTTTCCGGAGCTTGACGTGGATATCAAGGTCACGAGCATCCGTCAGCCACAATCCTCTTGTCCTTTCAAATCTGCACGGCAGAAAATTTACGGTCTTGGCTACAACCTCATTGTTTTCGTTTACGAGAAGAGCGATGACGATGCTACGCATACAGGAAGATTGAACATTCTCCATACCATCTTCGTGGATCATTCACGGACCGCCGATTTCCAAACGACCTCAGGTCTTCGCCGAATTCTTGAGAACGACGGTAATCTGGATGATATTCTGGCATTTTTCGGAGAGCGGATGCTTCCCCTGGATGAGATCCAGGCTCAGACGCTCGCGGAGGAAGTGCTTGCCAATCCTCCTGAGATCGGGTATCTGACAATCTCAAACGCGCTGCAGTGGCGATTGCAATATAGCCGCGTGATTCAACAAGCTGGAATCGTTACAGGCATTGAAACACTATGAGCAGCAAGAAGGAATTTGGCGATTTCCAGACTCCTAAAAGTTTGGCTTTCAGAATTGTCTGTCTTGTAGCTGATCTTTTTGGGACGCCCGACGTGGTTATTGAACCGACGGCTGGGTTGGGAGCTTTCCTCAAATCGTCGGTGGAACGTTGGGGGAACAAACCAAAGTATATAGGCTATGAGATTAAGCGAGAATACGTTGAATCTGCCCGCAATGAACTGCAAATGTTCGGCGTCGAGATGCTCCATAGTGATTTCTTCACCGAAGATTGGAAAGCCAATTTGGCGCAATACGGTGAGTCTAAAACCTTAATCATCGGTAATCCGCCGTGGGTAACCAACTCCGACTTAGGACAACTAGGAAGCAAGAATCTCCCGACAAAGACCAACTTTCAAGGATTGCGAGGGTTCGATGCGCGCACAGGGAAGTCGAATTTCGACATTGCTGAGTGGATGCTCATCCGGCTAATTGAGGCTCTTCCGCCCAAAGGGGCTGTTGCCATGTTGTGCAAAACGATGACGGCAAGAAAGGTCTTGCGACATTTCTGGAAGACCGATGGAGGACGAGAAGGAGCCAGATTGTTTCACATTGATGCTAAGGCGGAATTCGATGTTGCGGTCGATGCATGTCTTTTTTTTGTCACGGGGAAGCGCACAAACGAACAAATTGCGACGGTTTACTCTGATCTTGACACTATGTCTGCTTCGACGCGGTTTGGATTTATTGATGGAGACTTGGTTTCCGACATCAATGCTTACCAAGCCCACAAGAATCTTGATGGAGGTTCCTTGGCCTATACCTGGCGTTCAGGCGTAAAGCATGACGCAACTAAGGTTATGGAATTCACCCGCAATGGTCAAAGACTCATCAATGGTTTCGGGGAAGAAATCGAGATCGAAGAGGATTACATATTCCCTCTCTTGAAGTCTTCCGACCTCGGCAATGGACGGCTCAATATTCGGAAAGCTGTCCTGGTGACGCAGAAACGAACAGGAGATGACACTGTAGCGATCAAGCACAAGGCTCCGAAGACATGGGCATATTTGTTGCGTTATGCAGACGTTTTAGATGCAAGAAAAAGCTCGATTTACGAAAACCGTCCGCGGTTCTCTATTTTCGGTGTAGGTTCATATTCGTTTGCGCCTTGGAAGATTGCTATTTCCGGACTTTACAAGAATATCTTCTTCGTTGCAATTCCACCGTGCCATGGACGTCCGGTTATGATCGATGACACTTGCTATTCAATTCCATGTCAATCAAGCGAAGAAGCCAACTTTCTTTACGAGCTTCTAACATCGGATCCAGCCATTCAGTTTTTGCAATCTCTTGTTTTTGTCGATTCAAAGCGCCCAATTACCATTGATATCCTTCGGAGACTATCCTTTGTGGAACTTGCTCGTGAGCTTGGAAGGCTCGATGAACTGCAACAATTCGTTTATGCTTATTCAGGAAACGAAGAGCAAGAGACTCAAATGATGCTGCTGATGGAACCTAAGAAAAGATATCTGGGAAATCACTCCACTTGATCGTTATTCCACTGCACTTTGGCTAACACCTGACACACCGGACAGAAATACGTGCTGCGCTGCCCCTGCACGATGCGCTCCACCGCGTAGCCGCAGCGCGGGCACTGCTCGCCGGCCCGGTCATAGACGCCGAGACAGTCCTGGTGCTGGCCCGTACCGCCATCTGGGTAGACGTATTGGCGATCCTCCAGACTCGTTCCACCGTTCTCCAACCCGGCGCGCAGCGCCGCCACAATCGCCGCGTGCAGCCGTTCCGCCTCCGTCGCGCTCAGCGTTCCGGCGACGCGCTGCGGGTGAATCCCCGCCTGCCACAGCGCCTCGTTCGCGTAGATGTTGCCCAGCCCGGCGATGAAGCGCTGGTTGAGCAACAGCGGCTTGATCTCCCCACGACGCTGCGCCAGATGCGCCGCCAGCCATTCCGGTGTGAAGTCCGCCGAAAGCGGCTCCGGCCCCAGATCGCCGGTAATCTCGCGGGGATCGTCCACCAGGTAGAAGCGCCCGAACTTGCGCGGATCGATGTAGACCACCCACGCGCCATCGCCTAACTGCCAGCGCAGGCGCGCGTGTTTGTCCCCGCGCGCGGGGGCGTCATCGCCGGGGCCGTCGCGGTAGACGGCGAACTTGCCGCTCATCCGCAAATGCGTCAATACCGTCTGGCCGGTGGAGAGCGCCATCTGGATGAACTTGCCGCGCCGGCTGACGTCCGTCACGCGCGCGCCGGTCAACGCAGCACAGAAGGTGTCGGGATCGGGACGATCCACCGCGCGTGGCCAGAGCACGTCGACGCGGGCGATGGTCTGTCCAATGAGTACCGGCGCGAGGTGACGGGCGATGGTTTCGACTTCGGGGAGTTCGGGCATAGGGTTTAACTCAGGTGCAACGCACTCAAATGCAAGTGCGTCGCACCTAGAACAATCAAATTAGCGCGGATAGCCGTAGCGTGATTCGTAGCGCTGCATCAGCACGTTGAAGTGCGTCTGTTCCGCGCCTGCCAGTTGCCTGAAGAGCTTCTTTGCCTCTGGATCTTTGGCGATCTGCGCGCTGTTGTGGTACAGCTTGAACGATTTATCCTCCTACTCCAGAGTACAAATCGCACCGGGCTGCTTAACGCGCAGGGCCAGCGTCTCCATAATGGAAAAGCGGTGTTCGAGACCGACGGTCTCAACAAAGCCCGTAGCGATGTCCAACCCGACCGCCAGATCGACGTACTGCGATTGTGCGGCAATGACCAGTACCTTGTCCTGCGGGAGCGATGGCGAGGCGAAGACGCCGCCCTGAGCTTGCTTTTCCAACAGTTCGATCTCGAGGATGCCGCGCCGCCCGTAGACGCGCTGGAGCTTGGTGTACAGCAGGGGATGCATCGCCACGAAATACGGCGGGTAGAAACCGGCCTCGACCAGCTTGGCGGTGGCAACGGAGACGTCGGCCAGCGCCTGGCCCTCCTCACCCCAATCGCCGAGCGGGAGTTTTTGCCGTCCGGTGACGGCAAGCAGGCCTTCCACACCCTCGCCGGCGTCGCCGCTGAAGATCAGCTTGTCTTCGGCCAGCGCCAATTGCGTCGCCGCCGCCGCGATGGGCGCGGTGTCGAACGGCTGGCCCTCGTTCGTCAGCTCCAGGTCTTTGGCCGTGATGATAAAGTCCTTCGCCAACGTGCTCAGCGTCAACTGGCGGGCGATCTTGGCGCGCACGGGTTCGCCGTCTGCGCTTTTGTAGGTATACAGGGGGACGGTGTACGCGCCGAAACCCAACGGGCCGTACAAATCGAGGATCCGCCGTCCCACGACAACGCGACCGATCACCTCGCTAACCGTGGCGTCGATCAATTGCCATTGCGCGTCGGTGAGCGGAGCGTCACCACGCATAAGAACGTTTTCCATAGTAAACTCCTTTCAGTTAGTCTTTAGTCTGAAGTCCAAAGTCCAAAGTCAGACTGTTGCCAATTACCGATTCCCAATTCCCGATTACCAATCACGATTTGCGTTTGAGCGTGCCGACGGTCCACATTTTGGTGGTGGGCGTGGCGGCAGGAGACGTAACGGGCTTAAGTCGTTTGCGCAGCCGCCCAAAAAGGGTCTCGTGATACATCTCTTGCCCGCGCGCGTCGTCGATAACGCCCTTCGCACCGGGATCGACCATCTGCTCGATGAACTGGCCGTACATGGCGGCGGTCTCGTTCTCGAGCTGGATGTCGGCCTCCAACATCGCTGCGGGGTCTGCGGGCAGCGTCAGCGGATGGTGGGTGAGGGGCATTTCCTCGCCGCTGCCCACCAGTTCCTCGCCAAACCAGCCCATGTGCTGCATTTCGTTGATGGCCTGCGTCATCAATTGGCTGGAGATTTCCTCGTCTTTGTCCATCGTCAAGAACGAGTGAACGAGGTATTGCAGGATCGCCGCGTATTCGTGGTTCACGCCCCATTCGAGAGCGTTTTTGTCGACAGCGGCCATCGCAGGCGCAGGTTCTTCAGCCGGTTCCTCCGGCGGGGTCTGCATTTCCAACGTCGTTTTATCGACGAAATGTACAAAATCCCCGCGGTGGCGGCGTTCGTCGGCGAGGATGTGCTCGATGTCGGCGCGCAGGTCGGGATCCTCGATGCGCGCCAGATAGCCCTCGTACATCGCAATGGCGCGATCTTCGGCGGCAACGTCACGTTGCATCCATTCCGGGCTTGTCGCGCCGGCCAGATCGGTGAATCCGCGCGCCGTCGTTGGCTGCCCGCCGAGCCGCACGATCCACCGCGAGAGGATCCAGAGGTGCCGCATTTCCTCACGGGCGATGCCTTCGATTTCGCAGGCCAGTTCGCCCTCGCCCATCATATAGGCGTGGCGCAGGTATTGGATGATCGCCGCGTGCTCATCTTGCACAGCAGCCGCAAGCATTTGGATCAACTCCGTGTTTGTCGTTTGTGGCATCATAACCTCCTGATAGAGGTCAGCTTTCAGCGATCAACTCTCAGCAGACAGAAAAGATATCGATCTCCTCCAGCTCCTGAGTGCTGAACGCTGACGGCTGATAGCTGATTACCCAACCTTGACTTCGTGGCTGTTTTCCCACAGGCCGTGGATATTGCAGTACGACGTGGCAACGAGGGTGCCGGGGCCGTTGACCGTGACCGAGCAGTTCGCCACGGGATGGGTCCACACGGGGCCGGAATCTGCACCCTGCACCGATGCGCCGTGCGCGGCGAACTCAAAATGGCCTATCTGATAGATGAACTTGTCGCCCTCAGGCTTGAAGTACAACTCCATCCAGGCAATGTGGTGTGCGGTGGTGTTGGGATGGGGGATTTCCTTGCCGATGCTGAGCTTGACCATAAAAGGCTCACCCGCCTTGACCGTTTCCGGAGCTTCGATGACGGGGGCGTGCTTTTCCTTCTTCCAGTCTGCCGTTTGAATGTTATCACCGAGTTTCATCGTTATGCCTCCTTTGCATATGATAAAGATCCACTGCGAAAGGCAGCCCGCGCTGCCGCCCATTTTGCTATGGGCTATAGTCTACTATGGTCAGATGAAAAAAGCAAGGCAAACAAGGCCCAGAAGTTCTACGACAAGTCTCCCAATTTACAACAGTGGCGCAACAAGCGCCGCGACCTGTTCCAGAAAGGCGTTGTCGGCCTCGCTGAACGGGGCAAGCGCGTGGGAGTCGATATCGATCTCACCCACCACCACGCCGTCCTTGAAGATGGGGACGACGATCTCCGATTTGACGTGCGGGCTGCACGAGAGGTAGTTCGTCTCCTGCGACACATCCTGGATCACGAACGTCATCTCCGTGTCGGCGGCCTGCCCGCAGATGCCCTGCCCGAAGGCGATGCGCGTGTGTTCCGTCGGCGCGCCCACGAACGGCCCCAGCACCAGCTCGCGCTCGCGGGACGGATCAACCAGGTAGAACCCCACCCAGTCGTAGTGCGCGACCTCGCGTTCTAACAGTGCGCAAATCGCGAGCAGTTTCGCGTCGCGGTCCTTATCCTCCGCCGTCACAATCTGGTGGACGGCGGCCAGAAGCATTGTAAACTCCTGGTTTGTCATCGTGTCAATGCTCCTCTTGAAAATAATCACCGCAGAGTAAGGAGTATGAGGTATGGATTAAGAAAAAGTCCACACCTGTGCTATCGCTCAGGTGTGGACATTTCGCGTCGAAGCGTCACACTTAGTCCAGCGGCTCGAAATCGTCCTTGCTGGCGCCACAATCGGGGCAGGTCCAATCGTCGGGCAAGTCTTCGAAGGCCGTTCCCGGCGCAATCCCGTTGTCGGGGTCGCCCTCTTCAGGATCGTACACATAACCGCACACCACACACTCGTATTTTTTCATGGCAGTCCTCCTCAATATAGTCTGGTCGTCTTCAGTCCCGTAGTCGGATAGTTATTTCCTCATGGCGTCATTATATGCGGGTCACATAGGGCGTCAAGCTGTCCGCACAACGCACTGAAGCTGCTGCGC
>DYKY01000134.1 GCA_020722365.1 Thermoflexus sp. | reverse complement strand
TCCGCAACTTTGCCACCGCTGCTGTTCGCCGTAATCGACGTGCTGCCCAGGTGGTCGCCGAGGAGATAGGAAGGCGCGTTACTGCCTACGCGCATCGCCACGCGCTGACTGCCGGCGTAGTAGTACTTGATCATCGTGCTGGTGCTGCTGTTCCACTCGAAGTGGGTGCCGACGTAACTGACTCTGGATAAAGGCGAACCCCATACCGCGATCTCCACCCAATGGTTGCCCGCGTTGGCTGTGGATCCGTTGGTATAGTCACGCACATAACGCACACTGCGGGCGGTGAAGCGGTGCGTTTTCCCCTGGGCGGTTTCGGCATACGTTCCTTGTGTAGCGCTATCGAAGACGGTATACCAGGTGCTACCATCAGCGCTTACCTGCGTTTTGGTATTGTAGTAGGTGCGGCCATCGGAGGCATAGTGCCAAACGCGCACAGTATCCACGCTATATACCGCCCCCAGGTCTATCTGGATATATTGCAGACCATTGACGGATGTATAGGCAAATTCACCGCTGCTGCCGCTGCCGCTATCAGCCCACGGATCGCCATTGGTAGCGGCTTGGGGTTGGTTCAGCGTGACGCCACTGGCCGTGGTCGGCGTGCGTCCCGCTGCCAGGTTGCGATAGGCGGCTTGCTGCACCCGGTTGCCATCGCCATCATAAGTGAACTGTGTTACCGTGTCTTGTCCGGCGATGCTGACTTGTTCCAAGCGGTTTTCAGCATCGTACACATGATAAAACGTACCTCCGCTGGTACTACGCTTGTTTTGATTGCCGTTGGCGTCATAACCATACGTGTTGCTCCCCCAGCTAGTGACAGCGTGCGGGCGCACGCTATTCGGCCCAGAAGCTGGATAGGTCAGTGTCCCACTGCCGTTGTTGGTCATATTGCCGATCTGATTGTAGATATAAGTCTTGGCGCTATACGTGCCTCCAGTACCTCCATAAGCTACCGCTGTTTTCAAGCGATCCAGAGCGTCGTAGGTAAAAGCCTGGGTCTGCACCGTACCTCCGGTTTTGTGATCGAAAATGGCGGTAACATTGCCGACCGCATCGTAGTTATACTGCAACTGCTGCAAACTGGTATTGTTCGGTGGGGCGCTGCTGCCGGTTCTTAAGTACTGCAACCGTCCTTGCCCATTGGGTGTTGTCCAAGGATAGTAACTATACGTTGTGTATAATTTCGAGTTGTCCAACACGCGTTGCTCTACCCGTCCTGCTGCGTCATAGGTGGTGCTTTTCACATAAGGGTAAGGGAGGTAGTAAGGATAAGGGGTGGTTCCCACGACGCTGTCGAGCATTCCTTGCGCGGTATAGCCATAGTTGACTGCCTCTCCAAGCTGACCATTATTGTCGTCAGGGTACATCATATACGCCACACGATCCATCGAATCGTAGCCCCACTCCGTCTTGAACATGCCCCCGCCGGTGATGTTTTTCGTCTCTTGCGTCACCCGCCCGCGTTCGTCGTAGGCCCAGGTCGTGACGCCGCTGTTGTCGCCCATGGCCGTGCGGCGGCCCTTGCTCCAGGCCTGGGCCTGGAACTCCTCATAGTAATCCAGGTCCTCGGTGCCGGTATTCACCTGGCTCGTAAACTTCCAGCTTCGCCCACTCCACGTGGTGCGGGATTCGGCGCGCACAGCACGCACGGAGGGGGTGTCGCGCTCCCACAGATCGACCTCGAACTTGTTCGTCCCGTCGATTTTCAACACGCCTTCGTACCACACGTTGGCTTTCAGCGTCAGCAATTGAACCAGGCTACTGCTCGTCCCTTCGTAGACGTGCCGGTAGATCTTGCCGCCGCTGATGTAGAGACCCCAGCGCCGGTAATCCGACTGCGCCCACGTGCCACTGTCCAGGTACAACGTTGCAAGTGCATTGGTTGAATTTAGGCGGAAGGCAAAGCGCGCGGCCTGCCCATCTCCTAACGTCCCTGTGCGCCGCACGTTGGTGTTCCAACTCCCGTTGCCGGTAATGTGCGTTTGCCCGCCGGAAACCGTCACGGTCCCGGACTTGCTCCATCCCGAGGGCAAGGCGCTGCCATCGAAGGCGTCGTAACGCAACAGTGCGTTGTCGTAGGTGTAGACGACGCTGTCCGTATCGCTGCACGCACCGCCATAGGTTTTGCTGATCATCCGATTCAACGGATCGTAGTTGAAGGTCGTGACACAGCCCCGCGCGTCGGTCTGCGTCTTTAGGTTGCCGGCGTTGTCGTAGGTGTACACCCAATGGCCCATATCGGGGTCATACATATCCGTCTTGCGGCTGAGCCTGTCGTACGCCATCGTCGTCACGTTACCCAGCGCGTCGGTGACGGTGGTGAGGTTGCCGAGGGTGTCGTAGGCGTAGCGGGTACGCGCGTAGTAACTGTTCTCCAGCACTTCCCAGTTAAGCGACGTGGTATAGGTTCCCTCGTACTCGCGCACTTCCGTCAGTTGCCCGAAGCCGTCCACCACCGAGATTTTCAGATGTCCTAGAGGATCCAACGTGGCGGTCTGGCGTCCATAGTAGCGGATGTAAGAAATTGTGCCATCTGGCGCGGTGGTCTGGTTGACAAGGCCCACCGTGTTATACTGCGTCACCGAGTGGGGCAGACTCGTCGAGGCCGGCACATAACCGTAACTGCCATACCCGCCATCCTCGCCGTGCGTTCCATAGTAAGGCACCCAGGTTTTCACCGCTTGCCCCAGCGCGTTGTATTGGGTGGTGGTGCGGACTTCCTGTCCGCTGTCCGCTTTTTGATGCACTTGAATGGTGCGCCCAAGACCGTCGTAATAGGTTTCCTGCCAGAGGATGCTGTTTTGTCCTTGATAGCTGACGATACGCTGTTGCCCGATCACGCCATCTCCGAAATAGACGTTGCGGCCGGAGACCTGGGTGTCCCCCCACCCTGCATCCCCCGGCATAAGGACTTTGACCAACCGGCCAAAAGCGTCGTAACTGTAGGCCGTGCGGGCGCCGTTAGGATCCTTGACACATTGGACTTGTCCAAACAGCCCGGAGCCGCCGCTGACGGCGGTGTCTTCGTTGACGCCGTAATAGTAGGTGTAGGTGCACAGATTCAGTCCTACGGGGTCGGCGCAAACCCGTGTAGGGAACTGGTGATAACCGTTGTCATCGTAGGCGGTCGTCGTGACGTTGCCGTTGGGGTCAGTTTCGGAGGTCACGTTGCCCCAGGCATCGTAGGCGTACTTGGTCAAGACAAAGCGTCCTGGCGTGGCACGTTCAGTCCACTTGCCCTGACCTATCATCGTTAACTTGCCCTGCGTGATGGGGAGAGGCGTATAGCCTTCCACCGGCACGTTATTCCAATTGTAGCTAGTATCATCATAGTACCAGATGGTTTGAGCTTTGATGGTCATCTCATCAGTGGTCAGGCTCTGATACACGTTTTCCGCCCATTTCAGACCAATGAACCAGCGTCCCTGTGCGGTTTGGTCCGTCACATTGTAATACCAACGCCGGATCGTACGTTCGTCGCCCACATCCGTCGCACGACTCACGCTCACCGCATCGACGTAGATCGTCCCGCTCCCGGCCAAAAGGTGCAAATGGACCCGCACTTTGCCGGTAGCATTGGCCGTATAGTTTAGGGTGACGATCTGCCAGTTGTTCCCCGGTATCATATCTGTGGTTATCGTATTTGAACCTGCCGTGTCGTGCAACCACAAGCGGAAACGCGCCGTTCCGATATTTGCACCCTTGACCCACACCCGCACAGTGTACGTTTGGCCGTTCACCAATCCTCCAATGTCTTGATAGGCCCCTCCACTGGTCGTGGCATTCTCCAGTTTGAGGCTACGATAGCCGGCAAACGCCGTGTCCTGGCTAATACTGGCCGGTTTGGGATCCCAGTAGAAACTCCACGGCGACTGGCCCGCTTCGAATCCTGCATTCAGCACACGCTCTTCGGCACCATATTGGTATTCCGCCGTGACGTTGCCATACATATCGTAGCTGTACGTGGTGCGTGTGGTGGCCGCTGGCGATCCCGTATAATCCGTCGCCAACGTTTCCGCCACGTATCCCACATCCACCGCGTAGGCCGTCAGGCCAAAACTGGTGATTCCCCACGTCGTATCCTGCTGTTGCAGCAGTTGATCGCTGGAATTGTACACTTGGGTCCGGGTGGTTTTCCCCCGGTTTACGGTGGCGGCGGTGATAAAGGCATAAAGGGCGGTGTTCAATAGTGTGCCACCATAATCATAGGTGGCAACTGTTGTAGCCTGGTGTCCGATGAGTGCATTCGAAACATCCTCCAGGTTGCCACGGCGACAACTGGGCCATCCCCCGTGCCCACTGAAGCATGGCTCGGTGTACGTGTACGCTGTACGGGCCGTGTGCCCCAGACCATCGCTCACATTCTTCTCGGTCACCCGGTAATTAAAGATATTGTTATAGTTTAATGTCGTGTCATACCTGAAAACGACCTGTCCCCCATAGCCATTGGACGCGGTAAGCAGACGTGGATACTGCAGTTTGTCTCCGAAGAAACCGCCAGCAGGATCGGCATTGTTGTTGGCCTGGCTGTAACTACCATACGTGAAGGTCGTGGCGGGCAGCGCCACTTTTTGTCCCTGTGCGTTCCAGCCATATTTAGTGATACTGGTCAGCCGCGTGGTCTCGTGATTGAGTGTGTTGAGAAGCCACTCTAATCCCGGTGGTAGCTCGATCGAGAATTGGTACCCCAACCGGTATTCGAATAACGAGGCTGGGCTATCCGGACAACTGTTAGTGGCAGGGTTGACGCACACACGGATCCGCCCGACGCGCTTCTCATCCCACATCGCCCATGGGCGCTGATCAATCAACAACTGCTCCCCACGTAGTCCGTCATCGTGATTCTGTCCCTGGTTATTTACCCGGTTTTCCAACACGATATCCACCAGGTAGGCTCCGGTGCTCTGCGCGTCCCCGGTGTAGCGAATCCAGTCGAGCAGTTGGGTGCGATCCCAAGCAGCCCCTTGTGAATGTTCTTCTGGGTTATCATACCCAAACGTCATCGAATTCCCGTAAACATCTCGCACCTGATCCACCGACCAACGTGAAGCGACTTTGCCAGCCGCTGCACCGGCATAACTTGCGTGCGAGTTCCAGTACTCCCATTCACAACTGGTCAGCGTACACTTATCGGGACTGTAGTTAGGCATTGTCACGACCTGTTCGGAGTTGGTCGTGCTGCCTAGCCGATATATCGTCCCATCCGGGCCAGTCACGACCCAGAACTCCTGCGTTGTATTGCCAGGGGCGGTTTGCGTTCCGTATCCGCAATACGGATTCTGACTGCTGCCGGGCGGGGTATAGCGCATCACCAATAACTGCGGGGCGTCTTCGGCATAATAACGACAGCCACCATAATTTGGCAGTGGCTCAGGACCGCTCAGATAATGAGCGGCACCGCCAATGAGCAACTGAAACACCCCACCATACCCCCAGCGGATTTCACTCTCACACTGTTCACCACAGCCATAGCTATTACATTCGGTCCAACAATGCTTCCGCGAGGTAATCGGCCGGATGATTTCCACCAACCCATCCAGCCCCCATCCCGAGCCGACCTCACTGGATTGCACCACGCCCATGACCGCGTTTAGCCGTGCGCTGTTGTAGGTCAGGGAGAGTTGCGGTTGCATCCCATTGCGTCCAGCAGGGACAGCTATCTCATAGGCGTATGTTGCCGCACCACTGAAGGCGTTTACGTCGGGAAGATTCGTGAGTAAATAATGGGTGCCATCCTTGGGGAATTTGGTATCGCCGTAAACCGTAACATCCGAAAAGCCGGGTACCTGAGCCGTAAGTTGTTGCGTGTTCGGATCATACTGCGAAGGCAAGGTTTCACTTTTATCATTCGTCCGGTGCACCAGAAACGGCTCAAGCCAGGCCGGGAAGCCCGTCAGATCGATCGTCATCGTCACTGGTTGCGCCAAACGCAGGTGGCCCTCCACCAAGCGGGCTTTGTCAAGTGGTTCCACGTCCACAGTTAGCCAGCGAAAGTCGCCCTTTTCCTGATACGGATTTTCGGGAACCAGCACCTTGACCTCCAGCTCGATGGGCGCATCCACGGCCTGTGCGGGGAAATCCAGCGTGACTATGTTGTCGCGGGTGGCCAACCGCCCGCCCGTAGGCGACAACGCCAGGGTTTCTGCGGAGGGCTGTGGCCGGTGTTTCGTCCAGTCGATGTCTTCTGCCTCCGGCGCCGGCGGCGTGGGGAGCGGGCTGTCGAAGGCAGGCAGCGCCGGTTCGTCGACTTCTTCCGTCGGGGTAAGAACGTCAGTCGGCGTCAGTGGAGTCGTCTCTTCAAGAGGCGTCGTCTCCGTTAGAGAGGCCGTCTCCGTTAAAGACGCCGTCTCGGTTAGCGATGTCGTCTCCGTCAAAGACGCCGTCTCGCCTAGAGACGCCATTTCTGTCGGAGACATCGTCTCGGTCAGAGACACCGTCTCCGCAAGAGCGCCAGTTTCTGTCAAAACTGCGGGGGGGGGGGGGCGGAAACCGCGTCAACTAACCCAGGCGGCAGAATGAGCGTACATAGCACAACGACCGATACAGCTTGAGACACCACGCGCGACCACCAAGAACGTTTCATCGCTTACACCTCCATGATTGTGAAAGGGATCTGGACAGTCTCTGCCACACGCAGCCAGAAGGGTTTGAGTTTGGTTAGTTTTTTGTGTTTTGGCCTTGGCTTCGGGAATAAATATAAGATGAACAAAAATTAATTATAAAGCACGAGTATAAAAATGCAAGACTATTGCGCCCCTTTCCTTCCTCCATAGTTGGGATATACTTTCTTCAATCCGTTGAGCCTTCAGGCGTTTCCATACGGGAATCCACATCAACAAGGACGAAACGCCGTCAACGGATTGAACGGATGTGAACGGATTTTTTTGATTTGCTGATTTGGAGATTTCGAAGGTGCGCGTCTTGATGCTCTCGAAAGCCTGCGTCGTGGGGGCCTACCAGCGCAAGTTGGAGGAGTTGGCCGCGCGCGCGCCGGAGATGGCGCTCGTGGTCGCCGTGCCGTCTAGCTGGAAGGACAAAGGCGGCATCACACGATTGGAGCTGGCGCACACGCGCGGCTATCGCCTGGAAGTGCTGCCGCTGGCGTTCAACGGGCAGTTTCACCTGCATTTCTATCCCACGCTCGGCGGGCTGATCCGCGAATTTCGCCCGGACATCGTTCACATCGACGAGGAACCGTACAATCTGGCGACCTATCTCGCCAACCGGCAGGCGCAGCGTTGCGGGGCCAAAACGCTGTGGTTCTCCTGGCAAAACCTGCTGCGCCGTTACCCCCCGCCCTTCGCCTGGATCGAGCAGTATAACCTCCATCACATCGACTACGCCATCGCCGGCAGCGCCACCGCCGCCGAGGTGTGGCGGCGCAAGGGCTACGCCGGACCGCTCGCCGTCATCCCGCAGTTCGGCGTGGACCCCGACATCTTCCTGCCCTCCGAACACGCCGCCGCACAGGATCACATCCCCCACATTGCCTACGCCGGACGCCTGGTGCCGGAGAAGGGCGTCGACCTGCTGTTGGAGGCGCTGTCCGGGCTGGACGGCGTATGGCGCGCTACCATCCAGGGAAACGGCCCCGCAGAAGCGCGCCTGCGCGCGCTGGCGGAGCAACACAACCTGACAGCGCGCGTCACATTCTGCCCGCCGGTTCCGTCCGTGGATATGCCGGCATTCTATCAGGCCCTCGACGTGCTGGTGCTCCCCTCGCGCACGCAGGAGAACTGGACCGAGCAATTCGGGCGGGTGCTGGTGGAAGCGATGGCCTGCGGCGTGGCGGTGGTCGGCTCGACTGCGGGCGAAATTCCGCACGTCATCGGCGATGCCGGGATCGTCTTCCCCGAAAATGATGTCGAGGCATTGCGCGCCGCGCTGGCACGCTTGATCCACGATCCGGCCTTGCGCCGGGACCTGGGAACGCGAGGACGCGCGCGCGTGCTGGCGCAGTACACGCAGCAGCACGTGGCGCAGCAGACCATTCGGGTTTATCAGGAGATGCTGGCATGAAACTGCTGTCGGTGCCGGGCAAGCTGTTTAAGGATTTGATGGCCCACATCTACTACTTGATCGGCATCATCCACCGCTACATCGGCAACTCACGCAGTGTGCGTTGGGAATATGAAGCCGCCATCGACGCCTTCACCCGCGCGCTGGAATGGAAGCCTGACTTCGCGCAGGTCTACCTGGATCGCGGCATCCTCTACTGGCGCGAGATCGACCACCCGCGCAAGGCCATCCACGACCTGACCCTGGCCATGAACCTTGATCCGAGCCTGATCGAGGCGCAGTTCAACCGCGCCATCGCGCACCAACAACTGCGCGAATACGCCGAAGCCATCGCCGATTTCCAGGCCTACCTGGCCGTCGGCGAACATCCTTACTGGCGGGAACACGCCGAATCGATGATACGGGAGTTAAGCGAATGGGTGCCCAACGCAGAAGCCGATCAGTAAGCCTGGCTGTTGTCGTCCTGGTGTGTGGTCTCTTGGGACTGCTCGTTGCCTGTACGCCCAACACAGCATCGCCGCCCACCCCTACTCCGCTCAGCCCGCCCCAGGTCACATTTGACGCGGCACCGGATACGCTGTGCCAGGCCGCGACCCAAATCCGGTTCACCCCCGAAACGCTCGATATTTGGCCGATCACGGTGAAGGCGCAGTGGACGTTGAGCCGTGAAGGCGAAAGCGCCGTCCTCAGCCAGGGTGAATGGCAGCCCGGCATGGGAGAACTGTTCGTCGCCTTCCCCAACGGCGAGGCGCTATCGCCGGGCCGCTACACGCTGGCATTGCGCGCGGATGGCGTCTCTCTGGGCGAACATACGTTCGCCATCACCGAGGATACCACTGCCGTCACGTCGATGGAGCTGACGCTCACGCCCTCCGGCCCGGCGTTGACCCGCTTGCCGGGCGGCACGCAACACTTCTATCTGCGTTACACGTACCAGGGCGCGTGTCCCGGCGCGCCGTACTGGATCGCCGTCCGGCGCGGGGATGCCCTTGTGTGCTCCCACAACGCCACGCTCCCCCAGACAGACGGTACAGAAAGCGTCGCCTGTTACCGCAAAGACGGTGCGCCGCTGGAAGACGGCGACTATCACGCCGAACTCACGCTTATGGGGCGGACAGAGCACACCCTCGCCTTCGAAGTTGGCGATGTCCCCGTCCCCACGCCAACCGCCACGGCAACCATCGCGCCGACCGCCACACCTGAACCGCCGCCCCCGCTCGTCTGCGCGCCGCCCTTCGCCGCTGCCGGTCTCTCGCCCGGAGGCGAGCCGTTCTTGCCCCAGCAGCGCTTCGAATGGTATTCCCAGGTCATTTACGTGGGGACGCAGTGCGAAGGCCTGCGACCCGGCACAAGGTGGCAAAGCGTGTGGTATCGCAATGGCGTCAACGTGCGTGCGGCCGGCGGCGTGTGGCAGGAGACAGGTGGCGCAGGTGTGATATGGGACAGCATCACCGGTATTCCGGGTGCGCCGTTCCTACTGCCCGGTGAGTATACCGTTGTCCTCACCCTGGACGGCAGCGTCCCGCTCACCACGACCTTCCGCCTGATCGCTTACGTCAAACCCGAACCGCAGCCGGAAACGGATCAGTAATTGGACTTGTTAATGAGAAAATAAGTAGCGCGGCAATGTGCCGCTCCGACTACAAGACTAAGAATCTATCCGAGAATTCGCCGGACGCAGTATTTTGCGCCTAAAGGCGCGGGTGAAAGGGTGTTTTTGCGCTTGCGGGCGCTGCCCGCAAGCGCAAAAACACCCTCAAGAAAAAGCGGCTTTAGCCGCCCATACCGACGACAGTGTGAAACCGCGATAATTTTCGGATAGGCTCTAAAGACTACCGACTATTTTAAGGAGAATGACCATGAGCATTGTAATCACCGTCTCAAGGCAACTAGGCAGCCGTGGCAGTTACATCGCGACGGCCGTCGCCAAAAAACTCAACCTGCGCTATATCGACCGGGAAATCCTCAACCGCGCTGCGGAAATGGCCGGCTTTCCCGACGAGTCGATGGTCGAACAATTGGAAAAACAAGAGCGCATCCCCGGCTTTCTGGAGCGCATCATCGACTCGATGAACACCATGCCCGCCATCCCCACCATCGCCAGCGCCACGCTGCGCGAGGGCTACGCTTACGACGAACAAGTCGCTGCGCTGATCCTGCAAGAAAACCTCAGTCGCGACGAGGCGCTTCAACATCTCACCGAGCAACAACGCCGCGTCGAAGCTGGCGCGGCCTATGGGGAACTCATCCGGCGCGTCATCCTGGAATATGCCCAAACGGGGGACGTCATCATTGCGGGCCGGGGCGGCCAGGTGGTGCTGAAGGATTTCGCCAACGCGCTGCACGTGCGCATCCACGCGCCCGAAGAACTGCGCATTTTACGCCTTGTCGAGCGCCTGGGACTGGATCAGAAAGAGGCCGAGCGTCAAATCCACCAGGCTGACAAAGAACGCGTGCGCTATATGAAACACTTCTACGACGCCAAGTGGGACGATCCCGATCTCTATCATCTGGTCATCAACACGGGTAAAGTTTCGCTTGACCTGGCGACACAGATCATCTGTGACACAGCGCAACGCCTCGCCCGCCCGGTGCCGTAGATCCTAATACCCGGTCAGCAAGCCGCCTTCGGACGAATCGGTGAAGACGGCGCCCAACAGGCGCACGTGAAAGCGCTCGAGCAACTCTTTGGCCTGGGCGACGCGGTCGCGGCGTGTGTGTCCGGCCCGCACGACCAGCAGCAGGCCGTCCGTCCGTGCGCCCAGCACCGACGCATCCACCGCGACCGTGACCGGCGGCGCATCGAACACCACCACATCCGCCCGCCCTTTCAAGTGCGTTAAAAGCTGCTCCATCTTCTGCGCGCCGAGGATATCGGCGGGATTGGGCGGCAGCGCGCCGCTCGGCAGCAGTTGCAAACCCGGCACGTCAGTCTCCACGAGCGTCAATGCCTCTTCCCCATCGTGACTCACCATGTAGCCTGTTAATCCCGGCTCTTGAGGCACGCTGAAGCAGATGTGCAGGCTCG
>DYKY01000133.1 GCA_020722365.1 Thermoflexus sp. | reverse complement strand
CGACGCCCAACCCCAATGTCCGCTTTTGGGCTGCCAAGACTGACCTGACCGCCGGAGAATGTACGACCGTGTACTGGCAAACGAGCAATATCCTGGCGGTGCATTTCGATGGTCTGGGGGTTCCCGGCGATGGGGAGCGGGCCTTTTGTCCGTGCGAAACCGAGTCACACACACTGCGCGTGAAATACCTCAACGGCACGATTGAGGATTTCGTGATCACGCTCGCCGTGACGGGCCAATGCGTTGTCACAACGGCGACGGCGACGCCGATGTCACGGGAGATCATCGGCAATGGTGCGACTGCGACGCCGCGCCCAACGTGGACGCCTGACCTGACCGCGACGGCGTCTGCGGAAGCGAATATTGCCACGGCAACGGCATCCACAGAGGCGCGTTTTGCTGCAGCGACGGCTTCGGCGGCAGCGCAAGCTGCAACGCAAACCGCCGTGCAAGGCACGGCGCAAGCCTCGGGAGCAGTTGCTTCGCCTGTGGCGACCCTTACGGCTTCACCTGATTCATCCGAGAGTCTGGTGGTGGGGGAGGCGGCGCTGGCAACGTCGAGTCTGCTGCCCACGCGGGGGCATGTGGAGGGTGAAGTGCCTGGCGTCCCGGTAGAGAAGATGCTTTCCGTGTGGCTATTGATTGTCGGTGGGATTGTCGGCGTGGGCTTCATCGGAGCGGGTATTTTAATGTGGAAGCGGCAACAGTGAAGCGCGCGCTGTGGATCGGGGTGGCGCTGGTGGCGCTCGTCTCGCTCGCGGGATGTCAAGCTGCGCCTGCGCCATCAGCGGAAGTGACTCTCGTGCCCGATACTGCCGCCGGCTGGACGGTGTTAGTCCGCAGCGATGGCCCACGCTGGCTCGGCCCTGACTGGTGGCGTTCGCAGGGCCTCGATCCCACACCCCTCGCGCCGGAACATATCCGCCTGACACACGGTGAGGAAACCATCCCCGTATTGTGGCTGTCCTCTGCCGGTGGCCCCGGCCTGCTTTTCTACGGTGAAGCTACGCCGGGTCGCCTGGGCCCGGTGGGCGGCTATCACCTTACTCTGGATGTGACGGAGGCATCCGCTATGGCGGAGCTTTCCGGGGCTGCGTCACCCACGCAGTTCCAGGCTGCAACCTCTGCCACACTCTGGCTGGAAGAAGACAACATCTACCGTCCCACTGCGCCCCCCGATAGCTACTGGTTGTGGACTTCGTTCAATACTGCTCCGGCGCTCACGCTGACGGTCACGTTGACCGAGGCAGTCACCGCGCCTGTCACGCTGACGTTGCGCTTGTGGGGACAGAGCAGTATGCCGCAGAACCCCGATCACCATATCCGCGTCTTGTGGAACGGGGAACTGGTGGACGATCACTATTGGGACGGCAACGCGCTGGAAGAATGGACGGCGGTTGTCCCCGCGCCGCGTTCCGGTACGAACGAATTAGTCCTGCTCTCACCGGGGGATACCGAAGCTCCCGTCGAAGTGACGTGGCTGGATCGTGTCGGGGTGACGTGGCAACGCGCCTTGATGCATACGGGCGGTTGGGAAAGTTGGATCGCGGGATCGGAACCGGCGGCCTGTTGGGAACGACTTCCGGATGGCGTAGTGGCTGCTCTGCTGGTGAGTAAAGACGGGACGGCGCGCGGCGGTCTGCTCGAGCGTGACGCTGCCGGGCAGGTTTGTGTTGAACAGTCTCCCGGCGATCGCGGCTGGATTGGCGTGCTGGATGCAGCGCCTGCGCCTGATGTGGCGCGCTTACGAGAGTCCATCGCGGTGGATATGCTGGCAGCGGATTACCTGATCATCGCGCCGCGCCTTTTCCACGCAGCGCTTGCCCCGCTGGTCGAAGCGCGCGTCGCCGAGGGGCTGTCCGTGGTTGTGGCAACGCCGGAGCAAATCTACGACGCTTTCGGCGCAGGAGAACCCGGCGCTGAGGCAATCAGCGCGGCAGTAACGGCGCTGCACACGCGTGGTCACTTGCGCTATCTGCTCCTGGTGGGGGACGCCTCCGCCGATCCACGGGCGATGTGGCAAGCGGAGTCGATGCTGGTGCCGACGGGGTGGGGGCGCACTGCCTTCCTCGGGGATACGGCCTCGGAGCACGCGCTGGTGCTGGATGATGGTGGAGCGCCGCTGGTTGCGGTGGGCCGATTCCCGGCCTCGACCATCGCCGAGTTGCGGGCGATGGTCGACAAGACACTGACCTGGAAGCCGACTTCGCGTCTGCTGCTGCTGCACGACGACGAGCCTGAGTTTGTTGCGTTGACGAACACACTGGCAGAAGTGTTTGCGCCTGACTCGCGTCTGGGAGATGATGAGCGTAATACCCGCCGCGATTTGCTGAACTGGCTGCGTGCCGCGCCGGGCACGCTGGTCTACAGCGGGCATGGTAGCCTGCCTGTCCTGGGCGACGAGAAATTTCTCACCGTGGATGACGCCGGCGCGTGGAAAGGCCCGACGGTTGTCGCCGCGTGGACGTGTCTCTCGGCGAATTTCACCCATCCCACCCAAATGGGGCTTAGCGAGGCATGGCTGCGCGACCCTGAGGGCGTCGTTGCTTTTGTCGGGCCGACGTCTGAGACAGCGACCGCCGAGCAATCGGCGATGACGTTGGCCTTCCAGCGCGCCTTGGTCGATGGGGCTGCCATCGGCGATGCGCTGTTGGCCGGTTGGCGCGCGGCCCAGTCGAAGGACGCAGAAATCAGCTTTGTGCTGTTAGGCGATCCGGCGTTGCGGGCTATGCCTACGCCTTGACCATAATCTTGCCTTCACTTGAGTTGGATGGAGTACAGACTGGATGACAGAACGCTTACACTCAACGCCTGCGCGTAGCCGGAAATCTTACGCACTTCCACTTCTCGCCGGTTTGTTCGTCGTATCCGGGATAGTGTTGATGGCGGTCGGCGCTTCATCATTGCGACCGGCAACGCCCGCTATACCCGCGAGTACGCCGTCCGTTGCGCCTTCACCGACGCCGGAACCGTTGATCCCCACTCGGACGCCGACGCCGATGACCGCGGTTCCCTCTACCGCAACGCGGACGCCAACACAGACGCCGACGCGGACAACAGCGCCGACGGCGACGGCCACGCCAATCCCCGAACCGACGGCGACGGCCACGCCGCGCTCCGGGACGCAGTCGACGCGGGTTCCGACCACTCCGGCGACGCCGGCGCCGACGACGGCTACAACGCCGCTCCCGACCACGCCTCCCACTGCGGCGCCATTGCCAACGACGGCGCCTGCAGAGACGCCCACCCCTGACGTGACGCCCGTTTTGCCTTCTCCCTCAGGCTTTGTCGTCCCGGCGCACGAGCGATTCCGGCTGGGGGTTTCGCTGCCGGGTGGGGCGACGGGGCGCTACGACCTGAGCGTGCTGCACGTGGGCTGGGTGATGGATTGGGGGGCGCGGAGTTCCCCTGTCTTGCCGGCGGGCGTGGCCTACATGCCTACGGTGCGCATGTCCGGCGGCCAACTCTCGCCCGCTGCGGCGACGTTGACCGCGGTGGCGGCGGCGCGCCCAGGTTCCACTTGGCTCATCTTCAACGAGCCGGACGTGCGCTGGCAGGACAACGTGGAGCCAGTCACGTATGCGCGGCTGTACCACGAAGCCTACACCGCGATCAAGGCCGGCGATCCATCGGCGCTGGTGGCTGCGGGCGGCATCGCGCAGCCCACGCCGCTGCGTTTGCGCTATCTCGATCTCGTCTTGCAGGCTTACCAGGCCGAGTTCGGCGCGGCGCTCCCGGCGCAAGTCTGGCATATCCACAACTATATGCTGCACGAAGAGCGCGATTCATGGGGCGTGGACATTCCGCCGGGCATTCCCGACAATACCGGCGTGCTGTACAGCATCGACGATTCCGGCAATCTGGATGCTTTCCGGTCGCAGATTTACGATTTCCGCCGCTGGATGGCCTCGCGCGGCTATGGCGGACAGCCCCTCATCGTCTCCGAATTCAGCGAGCCGATGCCGGAGGATTACGGATTCCCGCCGGAGCGGATGGCCGAATTCCTGCGCGAGACGTGGCGTTTCTTTCTGACCGCGGTCGATGCCGGGCTTGGCGACCCGACCGATGGCGGGCGGTTGGTGCAGCGCTGGTGTTGGTTCAGTATGTACGACGAGCGTTACCCTACCGGCAATTTAATCGATGCGCGTGGGCAGTGGACGTCCTTGGGGCAGGCCTGGATCTCTTACGTGAGCGATTGAGCGAATGAAAGCATGGCTGGAACACCTTAAAGCGCGGTTGCACCTTCTGCGCTGGCTTTTGAGCCTCGGCGTGATGTTCCTTTCGGTGTGGTTGTTGATCCGCGAGTTGGATTGGGCGCAGGTGCTTGGCGCATTGCGGGCGGCGAACTACACCTGGGTCATTGTCGGCGTGTTGGCGATTGTGGGGACATTCTTCGCGCGCGTGTGGCGCTGGCAGGCGTTGCTGTGGCGCGCTGGCCTGCGCTTTTGGCCGGCGCTGACGGCGCTGCTGGTTGGGCAGGTGGGAAACCTGGTGTTGCCGATGCGCGGCGGTGATTTGGTGCGCGCGATGTGGCTGCGTCCAGAACGCGGCGCAGAGCGTGACGTGGAGCGCGGCGCGGGCGCATCGGAGGCGTTGGGGAGCGTCGCGCTGGAGAAAGTGTGGGATCTGCTGGCGTTGCTGCTGTGTGGTTTGCTGCTGCTGGTGCTCGTCCCCTTGCCCGAGTGGTTTTCTAGCTCGACGTGGAGCACGGCGGGGATTCTGGTGGTGGGCGGCGTGGCGCTCTGGGCCGGGTTGCGTTGGCAAGAGGTGTTGTTCCGTTGGGCGGCGCTGATTCTGGCGCGCTTTCCGGCGGGATGGGATAAGGCATTGTTGCCACGCTTGCAGCGACTGGCGCAAGGTCTGGATTCGCTGCACAGCACCCAGGCCTCAAGCCGGGCTTTTGTGTGGACGATGGTGACGTGGGGCTTGGGGGCGGCTTCTAACTGGGCGGTGATGCAAGCATTTGGCGTCGATTCCCCAATCGCTGCCATTTTTTTGCTGGCTACGTTGATGGTCGGCAATGCAGTCGTGCCGACGCCGGCGCGTTTGGGCGTTTATGAGGGTATCTGCGTGGTTTCACTCGGGTTGTTCGATGTACCTTATGATCTGGCGCTGGCAATCGGCCTGGTGCTGCATCTGGTGGTGATGGGGCCGCCGTTGATCACGGCAGGCGTGTTGGCGTTGGGGACACAAATCGCGCGGAGGACGCATGGCTCAGCCTGAATACTCGGTGATCGTGCCGGCCTATCAGGCGGTGGACGTGATCGGCGCTTGCGTGCGGGCGCTGGCGAAGCAGACGGTGGATCGCGCGCGGTACGAGATCATTGTCGTGGACGATGGTTCCACCGATGCCACGGGCGATGTGGCGCGGGAGGCCGGCGCAGATCGCGTCGTGCGTATCTCTCACGGCGGGCCGTCTACAGCGCGCAATGCGGGTATCGAAGCAGCGCGGGGCGAGATTGTTCTGTTTACCGATGCCGACTGCGAACCGGCAGAGGAGTGGATCGCGTGCATGGTTGCTCCGTTGAATAACCCCCAAGTGATGGGCGTCAAGGGCACGTATCGCACGCGGCAGTCGTCGCTGATCGCACGGCTGGTGCAGTTGGAATTCGAGATTCGCTACGCGCGGATGATGGAGCTCGAACGCATCGACTTTATCGACACGTATGCAGCGGCGTATCGCCGGGCGTTGCTTGTCGAATATGGCGGCTTCGACACAGCCTTTCCGATCCCTTCGGCGGAGGACGTGGACCTCTCCTTCCGGCTGGCGCGAGCGGGGCACTGGCTCGTCTTCGCGCCCGATGCCTGGGTCTGGCATCGGCATCCGGGGACGTTAGGGCGCTATCTGGCCCGCAAAGCCCGCTTTGGATACTGGCGCGCGCTGCTTTACGTTCGTTATCCCGACAAGATTTCCGGCGACGCGCACACCGATCCCGCGTTGAAGTCTCAGTTTGCGCTGGCGGCACTGCTTGGGTTGGCGATGATCGTGGGCGTGTTTTGGCGTCCGGCGTGGATCGCGGCGCTGCTTCTGCTGGCGCTTTTCCTGGCGACGACGCTGCCCTTTGTGCGTTGGGCATGGCGGCGCGACCGGGCTGTGGCGACGATCTGGCCCGGCGTGACACTGCTGCGCGTGGTCGTGCAGGGCCTGGGGCTGGCGCTCGGTCTGCTGCGGCAAGTGGTGAGATGAACGGACGCCTGCGTCTGCCGGTTCCTCTGCTGGCGGGGGCAGTCGCCCTGCTCGTGTACGCGTTGACGATGGCGCCATCGCTCACCTGGGCGCACTCAGGCGCGGACGGCGGCGACTTCATCACGGCGGCAGTCACAGGACGGATGCCGCACCCACCGGGTTTCCCCCTCTATCTGACGCTGGCGCGCTTTTTTGTGCTGCTCCCCTGGCGCGATCCGGCCTGGCGGCTCAACCTGCTCTCGGCAGTGATGGCTGCAGGCACGGTCACGTTGACCGCACTCACGCTCCAGCGCCAGGAAAAATCCCCGTGGATCGTGCTCGCGGCGACGCTCACGCTAGCTTTTGCTCCATTGCTCTGGTCGCAGGCGCTCATCACGGAGGTGTATACGACGGCGACGTTCTTCGCAGCGTTGGCGAATTACGAATTACGAATTGCGAGTAGCGAACAGCGAATTGCGAATTGCGAATCACGAATTACGAATTATCAATGGGTTTTGGCGGGAATTGTGTGTGGCTTGGGGATGTCCGTGCATCCGACGTTGGCGCTCCTGATGCCGCTGTGGGTTAGCCATTTGTTGAGAGCCAGCAAGGAGAGTGCGATCGAGAAACCGCAGCTACACATCCCCGTCTACTGTCTACTGTCTGCCGTCTACTTCCTTGCCGGCCTGTGCATTGGTGTGCTACCCTATGTGCTCTTGCCATTCCTGGGTCCGTGGCCGCAGCCGTGGGGGGATTTGCGCACGTTCGCCGGGTGGTGGGACGTGGTGACGGCGCGATTGTATCACGGCTATGCCTTTGGGTTGCCGTTGGCCGACTGGCCCGCACGACTGGCGGCGTGGGCCGCGTTGCTGGCGCGCCAGTTTACGCCAATAGGGGGTGCGCTGGTGTTACTCGGCGGTTGGTTGGGATGGCGAGAACGAAAGTTGCGTTGGGACGTGATTGGCTTGGCCGCAGCCGGCGGCTTGCTGAGTTTGTTCGCTGTTGGCTACGGCACACCGGACTCGCTGATGTACCTGTTGCCGTTGTTGCCGCTGCTTATCCCTTTGTGTGGCGCTGGGTTGCGCTGGCTGGTGGACATGGGGGTGCCCGCGTGGGCGACGCTGGTGTTGCCGTTGGCGCTGCTCGTGTGGAACTGGCAAGCCGTGGACCTGCGCCGTGATAACGAGGCGGTGTTGTGGTACAATCGGGTGTTGGCGGCAACGCCGGCGGATGCCGTTTTGATCACGACACAAGGCGACCCGTACACCTTTGCGCTGTGGTACGCGCAAGAAGCGCTGGGGCTGCGGCCTGACGTGCTGGTTATTGATGGGAATCTGTGGTGGCAGAAAAGTTACCAACAATTTCTGTCCGCACAGACCGGGCGCGAGGTGGACTTGCCGGAGGATTATGCCGTAGGACGGCCTCTGTGCCGGATTGTGGAGGAGGGTGTTGCGTGTCCGTAATCGCCCAACATAGACGAAAGATCGCGATCGGCCTGGTCGCGCTGGGTGTCCTTTTGATCGTGGTTTGGGGTGTGCAGTCCGCGGTTGCGGCGGGGTCGCTGTTGCGCTCGCTGAAGACAGTTCAAGGGCTGCTCGATGATGATCCCATGGCTGCTGACCTGACCGCGTTGGGGGCGTTGCTGCACCAGACGCGGCGCGACGTGGTGACGCTCCGGAGCAATGTCGGCTGGCTGGCCGGGATGGGGCCGACGTTGCGCTGGCTGCCGAAGGTGGGGCCACTGGCGAACGACGCGCCCGCGCTGCTTGCTCTGGCCGATGGCTTGACCGAGGCCGGGGTGGTGTTGTGGGATGCGGCGGAACCGTTCGTGATTGCGTTCCAGGCCGGTGAGCCGGTGTTGGAGATACTGCCGGATGTCTTCGCGCGGCTTACTCCGGTCTTGCCGCGTACTGAGTTGGCTGTCACCAGAGCGCGTGCAGCTTTCGAAACTATTGCTGTGGATGCTTTGCCAGGCCGTTTACAAAGTCCGTTGGAGCAGCTCGACTCGCTACTGCCCCTGTTGGACGATGGGCTGGCTTTGGCAGAAGTAGGGCCATCTTTGCTCGGATTGGAATCCCCACGCACCTATCTGCTGCTTGTGCTCAACGAAGGCGAGCTGCGGCCCGGTGGCGGGTTCATCACCGGGGTGGGGGAGGTGCGCATTGCCGGTGGGCAGGTTGTCTCGATGACGTTTGCCGACAGTTATGCCGCGGATGATTTCAAGCAACCCTATCCACTTGCGCCGGAGCCGCTGCGCCAATTCATGGGCATAGAGTTGCTGGTGTTTCGCGATAGCAACTGGTCGCCCGATTTCCCGACCGCGGCGCGTCAGGCGCTAGAGCTGTATCGTCTGCGCCATGAGGTCACGGTGGACGGGATTATCGCTGTGGACCAACACGCGGCGCAGCGCCTGTTGGATACGCTTGGCCCGCTGACTTTACCTGGCATGGAAGACCCCGTGATCGGCGCGACCCTACTCGATCAACTCTACAGCACGTGGGCGCCGGAGGAGGGCGAAGAGTATGGTGCGTGGTGGCAACAGCGAAAATCGTTTATGGAGCCGTTGGCCGAAGCGGTGATGGCGCGCGTCTCCGAGGGTGACGTGGACTGGCTGGCGTTGGCGAAAGCCGGACAACAGCTTGTGACCGAGAAGCACGTTCTGATGCACTTTGTCGACGATAACGTTCAAACAGTTCTGGCGGCACGCGGATGGGATGGCGGATTGCGCGCGTCAGAGGGCGACTACGCCATGGTGGTGGAGGCCAATCTGGGTTACAACAAGGCCAGCGGCAAATTGGACCGCGCGTTCACTTATGAAGTCGATCTCACGCAATCGCCGCCGCGCGCGACGATGACGTTGGCCTACACACATACGAGCCAAGTGGCTATCGCCTGCGTCCCGGAAGCGCGTTACGATCCAGAATACACGCAGATGATGGATCGCTGTTACTGGGCCTATCTGCGCCTGTATGTGCCGCAAGGCGCGCAGTTGGTCGAAGCCAGCCGTCATCCGATCTCTGCAGAGTCCGTCGCTAACGGGCAAGCGTGGGATGGGGCAGCGCGCATCTCGGCAGCGCCGGAGGGAGCGTACGCGGTGTTCGAGCAGGCGCTGCTTTTGCCGACAGCGTCTCAGGCGACGGTGCAATTTACGTATAGTTTGCCAGATGATGTTGTTCGGCGCAACGCTGATGGCACACTGACCTACGACTTGTTATGGCAGAAGCAAGCCGGATTGCAGAGTGTGCCGGCGCGCGTTATCTTGCACTTGCCCCAAAATGCTGTATTATATCCTTCGCAAGCTACCCCCAGCGTAGATGATGCCGGGGTGCTTTTGTATGACGTTGACTTGCACGTCGATAGCAGTTTGCACATCTGTTATCAGGTATTGCAGGGGGAATGAGTGATGAATAAGCGACATTGGATGTTATTGGCATGGCTACTCGTCGCGCTGATGGTATCCGGTTTAGCGGTTATGCCGACAGTCTGGGCTATGCCGCCGCTGCAGAACTGGACTGTGCCTACACGCACGCCGACGCCCGGCCCGCCGACCGAACCACCGCCCACGCAACCTCCGACCGAACCGCCGCCCACGCAGGAACCCCCGACCACAGAACCGCCAGGTGACACGCCGACGGCTACGCCATCCCCTGAAGAACCTACCGTCACACCGTCGCCCGAGAGTAGGACGCCAACTGGGACGTCAACGCCGTCTGTCACGCAGACGGCGACCGAAACGCCATCCGAGGGGACTCCAACCGCTACTCCGACACCTACCGTGACATCCTCTGCCGAAACGACCGCGACGCCCACCGGCACACCGGCGGTTGCCGAGACGCCATTGCCGGACGTGACCGCGACCGCGGCTTTATCCGAGGCGGTATCCGAGGGCACATCACCGTCTTCCGATTCGGCTTCCACCCAAACGCCGATGGTGGAACCGCCGGCTGAGACAACAGTTCCGGTTGAAGCTTTGCCGGGGCAGGCTGAGGCGGGCGGCGGTTCGTGGTTGTTCTTCGGTGGTGTGGGGCTATTGCTGGTAGGTCTGATCTTGTTGCTGGTCTGGCGACGGCAAGGGTGAGTGGGGATAGTTTGTGACAGAACCCATCATCGTTTTCGACCACGTTTCCAAAAACTTCGATTTGCACCGGGGGCGCTCGCGTTCGTTTCAGGAGTTGCTGGTCAACTTTGGGCGCTGGCGGCAACCTCGCGTCCACGATGACTTGCACGCGCTCCAAGATGTCAGTTTTACCATTGAGCGTGGGGAAACGGTGGGTTTCATCGGCTCGAACGGGGCCGGGAAGAGCACGCTGCTCAAATTGATTGCGCGCATCCTTGAACCCGATTCCGGTAGGGTTACAGTGAACGGTCGCGTCGGCGCGTTGCTTGAACTGGGTGCGGGCTTTCATCCCGATTTGACCGGGCGCGAGAACGTCTACTTGAATGCTTCCATTATGGGCTTGAGTCGCCGGGAGGTCGACCGGCGCTTCGACGAGATCGTGGCCTTCTCGGAGCTAGAACGGTTCATCGACATGCCGGTGAAGCATTATTCTTCGGGGATGTACGTGCGGTTAGGGTTTGCCGTGGCGGTTAGCATGGAGTCGGAGATTCTGCTGGTGGATGAGGTACTGGCGGTGGGGGATGCGGCATTTCAGCGGAAGTGTTTTGAGCGGATTGATCGCATGCGTGCCGAGGGGACCACACTGTTATTTGTGTCTCATAGCGCCGAAGCGGTACGCACTCACTGCGCGCGGGCCATCTGGCTGGATTTTGGTGCAGTGATCGCCGATGGTACTGCTGAAGCAGTTGTGCAAAGATACTCAACATATACTTGGGGAAAAGACGAAGGGCATTTGCAGCCGGGGGATGGCGCACGCTGGGGTACCGGAAGGGTGCAAATTACGCAGGTGCAATTGTTGGGCAGAGATGGCGAGGAGAAACAGCTTTTTGAGACCGGTGAGCCGCTGACAGTCGTGATGCATTATCGGGCGCAGGAGCGCGTTGAGCAGCCGGTGTTTGGGTTGGC
>DYKY01000008.1 GCA_020722365.1 Thermoflexus sp. | reverse complement strand
GTCGATGCGTTTACCCGCGTTCCCTTCAAGGGGAATCCGGCGGCGGTGTGTTTGCTGCCGCACGCGCTCGATGCCACGCTGATGCAGGCGATTGCCGCCGAGATGAACCTCTCCGAAACGGCGTTCGTGATGCCGGTGGGGGATATGTCCTGGCAAGAAACAGCGCGTTTTTCCCTGCGCTGGTTTACGCCCAAGGTGGAGGTGCGCCTCTGCGGGCACGCGACGCTGGCGACGGCGGCGGTGCTCTTCGGTGCGGTGGGCGTGCAGGCGACGTCCGTGACCTTCGAGACCCTCAGCGGCGACCTCGTCGCCCGGCGCGTTGCGGGCGGGCCGGCGGATTGTGAGACGATCACGCTCGATTTCCCGGCGGATACGCCCGTCCCGTGCAAGCCGCCTGCCGGGGCGCTCAAGGCGCTCGGCGTGGCGTCGGCGGAAGCTGCTGCTTACGGTACACGCGCACGCGACTTGCTCATCCAGCTCGCCGACGCGCAACAGGTGCGTGACCTGCGCCCGGACTTCTCGGCGCTGCTGGCCTGCGAGGAACTGGACGCCTATCGCGGTGTGATGGTGACGGTGGTAGGCGAATCGACCGGCGATTTGCCCTACGACTTCATCTCGCGCTTCTTCGCGCCGAAAGTGGGCATCAACGAGGACCCCGTCACCGGGTCGGCGCACACGCTGCTCACGCCATACTGGTCCGCGCTTCTGGGCAAGAAGGAGATGCTGGCCTACCAGGCGTCGGCGCGCGGCGGTGAGATCGGTGTGCGGCTGGTGGAGAACGGACGGGTGGAATTGACGGGCAATGCGGTGGTGGTGTTCAAGGGGGAACTTTGTGTTTGATTTCCGCTCGAATTGCTTGGTTTCGCGGTAGAATAAGAGGAAAGGCATATGGTTCTTGCGGAGGATTTTATGCACAAGTTACTAGAACGTATTTCAATCGATCCCGGCGTTTGTTTCGGCAAGCCGTGTATTCGTGGTACACGCTTGTGGGTCTCCCTGCTATTGGACTTTCTTGCTTCCGGCATGAGCATTGAGGAGGTGTTGGAAGAGTACCCACAACTGACCGAGGAGGATGTCCGGGCTGCTATTGCGTATGGCGCGATGATGTCCCCCTGCTAAACCACCTCGACGATGGATCCCCCCTCACCCTTCGTCACCTGAATCTGCGTGGGGAAGGCCTCGCGCAGTTCGTCGATGTGGGTGATGACGAGGACGAGGTCGAATTCGTGCTGCACGGCTTTGACGGCTTCGACCAGCCGCTGCCGTCCCTCAGTGTCCAATGAGCCGAAGCCCTCGTCCACGAAGAGGGAGCGCAGGCGCACCCCCGCGCGCTGTGCCAGCATCCGCGAGAGCGCTACGCGGATGGCGAAATTGACGCGGAATTGCTCGCCGCCAGAATTGTGTACTAAAATTGCCCCGGTTCCTGCTGTGAATGAGTGATTATCTGGAACAACCAAATCATAAACATAAGGCGTCGTAGGCGACACCGGTTCTATTCCAGTCACTTCCAAGACAGCCCAATCTTCAAGCCAATGAAGCATTTGTTCATATTGCGCTTGACTACGTTTTGGCACAACCAGTGTCCCACATTTAAAGTTCGCATCACTCTGAACGCGTTTGAGCCGCCGCTGACCAGTATTGCGTTCAATGTTAAGCAAAGCCAAAGGGATTCCCTCAAATTTACCTGGATGCGCGATGTTTGCAATTTTTACATCGTCAAATAAGCGTTGGACATTGTTTTGCCCCGTAATGGCTACACGATATGAGGTTTGATGGTTCATATTGCGCCGAAAACCAGCGTCGCCGTGTTTTTCGACCCTCGCCCAAATCTGTAATTGGCGACAGAGAAAAACAGTATCCGCAACCAACTGTGGACTGATTGTTGTAATTCCAATTTCGGCCTGAGACTTCTCTGGGCGCACTCGCCAATCTCCATCTTTTAGATCAATCTGCGGAACTATTTCATGTTCGGGAATACGACGGGGCGTCAACATCCAGTCGCCAGGGCGCAATTCGTCGCCGCGTTTGACGCTTAACCCTTCGGGAGTCATAACATAAACACTATGACTGGATGTAACTGCGATTGAATAATTGCCCGGCGATAGTTTGACTCTGAGTAGCGTTTCGGGGGCAGGGTGGCGCAGGATATTAGCCGCTGGTAACCAAACGGCTTTGCCATCTCGATAACACAAGGCTTCAAAATCAATTGCTTGAATCTCGTGCCCAGAATCCATCTGAACCGTTACGCGGTTGTCAGACCATAAGTTCTGAATGGGAAGGTTGAGGATTTTTCCATTGCGGCGAATGCAAACCGGTTCAGAACCATCAATTGAGAAATTCTCATAAGGGCGCGTGCCCTTCTCGTCGCTGATGATGATGTCCAGCGTTTCGCGCAGGTTGCCGGTCTTGGTCTCGCGCTGCGTGTCGAAGCGGACGTGCATCCGCCCGGCGGTGAGGCTTTGCAGGATGTGGTTGGCCTCGCGTTCCAGCTCCGGCAGCGTGTGTTCGATGATCATCGCCGGGATGCCGTTGACGCCAAAGGCATCGCGCAGTTCGGTGAGCAGGCCCACGCGCGCGCCCAGTTCCTCGCGTTGGGCGCGCATTTCTTGCTGGCGGCGTTCCAGCGTCTCCAACGCGGCGAGGTTTTGCCGCGCCGCGCCGATGCGCTGCCGGGCGACGGCCTCTCGCTGGCGCGCCTCGTTGAGCAGGTGCGTCAGGCGGGGCGCTTCGGCCAGGGTGGGGCGCAGCGCGTCGAGCGCGGCTTCCTGCGTGGCGCGTTCAGCTTCCAGCGCAGTGATGCGCCCGTGCTGCGCTTCGATTTCCAGCGCGAGCCGTTTGAGCGTCTCCGCTTCCTTCTCGATGCTGACGCGCGCTTTCTCCAACTCGCGGTAATCGTCTTCGGCGTGGGCGAGGGCCTGGACGCGCTTTTTGACTTCCTGGTGGGCGCCGGCATCGTAGCCGAGTTCGGCCAGTTCCGCGTGGATGTGGTCAAGTTCCGCGCGTGCGTCGGCGGCGTAATCCTCTTGTTCGATGCGCGTCTGAAGGGCGTGCGCGGCGGCCTGGGCCTGTTCCAGCGCGGGACGTTCCGCGTCGGCGTAGGCTTCGGCGGCGAGTTGGCTCTCGACCTCGGCGGCCTGCGCCTGCACGATGGCGATGCGCTTGCGGGCGTCGTCGCTTTGTTCGATCTGCTGTTGCAGCCGGGCGACGGTTTGCTCTTGCTGGGGACGTGTGCGGAGCAGTCGTTCCTGCTCTTGCAGACGTGATTGCAAGGCGGCCTTCTCGTCCTTGAGGGTCTGGATGCGCGCGTCGTTGGCCCGGTGTTCGTCGCCCATGGTTTTGCCTTCGGCCTGGATTTCGTTGAGCAGGCGCTCCTGATGTTCGGGCGTGAGGGGTTGGCGGCACAGTGGGCACGCGGCCTCGGCCTCGGCCAGGGTTTCGATGCGGCTCTTGGCTTCGTTCATCAGCTCGCGGAGCTGGCGGTTGCGCTCGATGAGGCGGCTGCGTTCGACCTCGCCGGTTTGCAGCGTTTCGCGGATCAGCGCCTGCTCTTCGGCGATGGCGTCCAACTGCACCAGTTCGGCGCGCGCGGCGTCGAGTTTGGCTTGCAGCGCCGGATCGACGGTGCGTTCGTGCAGGAGCGCGATTTGCCCGCGCAGGTCGCTCAGCGCGCGTTCCATAGCGGCGCGGTTCGCGGCGATGACGCGCTCAATGCGTTCGATCTTCTGTTCCGCCGCGCGCAGTTGCTTGTTGAGCGCCTCGCGTTCGGCGGCGATGGCCTGCTCGCGCGCGCTTTTCTCGCTTTGCAGCCGGGCGGCCTGGCCGAGCTTCTCGCCCCAGGCGCGCTCTTCGGCGACGGCGGCGTGGAGCGCCTGGTAGTTCGTTTCGATGGCGGCGGCCTGTTCGACCATGCTCGCGTAGTACGCCTGCTGGCCCTGGTGCGTTTCCTCTTGCTGCTCCAGTTGCGCCAGTCTGGCTCTTTCTTGTTGGTGACGTTCGTCCAGGTCGGCGATCTGGCGGCGCAGGCCGAGGGCCTGTTCCTGCACGCGGTTGATTTCATCCACCTGCGTCTGGATTTCGGCCAGGCTTGTCGCAGTGGCCTGAACCTGCGCTTCGGCCTCGGCGAGCAGCGTCTCGTATTCGCTGCGACGGGCCAATTCCTGCTCCGTCTCGCTCAGGCGGCGATCCATTTCCTGGATGCGGCCCTGCGTGCCGGAAAGCCGCTTTTTGACGCGATCCTGGTATTCGTTCCAGCGATCCAGCCCCAGGATAGCGCCGAGCACGCGCTTGCGGTCGCCGGACGTTTGGACGGTGAACTCGTCGGCGTGGCCCTGGCGCAGGTAGGCCGAGTTGACGAAGGTGTCGTAGTCCAGCCCCAGTTGCGCGATGATGCGGCTTTGCGTTTCGCGGATGCTGTCGGCGGTGAGGTTGCGCCAGCCTTCGTCGCCTTCCACCTGAAAATCCAGCACCGAGCCGGTGGAGCGCCGTCCCTGGCGCTCGCGGCGGCGCAGGATGCGGCAACGCCGTTCGTCCCCACCCTGGTAGGGCATGCGGAAGACGAACTCGACTTCGAGGTTGTCCTCGCCGTGATAGACGAGGTCTTCATCCCGCCCGTAAGGCGCGCGCGACCGCCCCCACACGGCCCAGGTGATCGCGTCGAGCAGCGCGGATTTGCCCGCCCCGTTCTCCCCGACCAGACTGGCGAGGTGAACCCCGCGCAAGTCCAGGTCGGTCTCGCGGTGCGAGAGAAAATTGCGGAGGTGTAGTTCTTCAGGAATCATGGGAGGGAGTAAGGAGTATGGAGTAAGGAGTAGGGAGTAAGGAGTAAGGAGTAGGGAGTAAGGAGTAGGGAGTAGGGGGACAGATGGGTTTATTCACAGATTTATCTATTCGCTGATTCATTATTCGCTCATTCGCTCCCGTCTACCGTCTACCCTTTGAACCCCTGGGCGACGATGAAGGCTTCCCAACTTTCGCTGCGCGTGGCAGCCGGGGTGTGAACTTTGACCGGGTGGAAGGCCATTTTGACCTCGCGGAGCAGCGCGGGCAAATCCTCGCCCTCGAAGACTTTGATGACCAGTTTTCCGCCGGGAACCAGCAGGTTCTTGGCGACGGCGAGCGCGGCGTGGCCCAGTTCCATCGAAAGAACGTGATCACGCAGTTTGATGCCCGTCGTGGAAGGCGCAGCGTCGCTGAGAACCACGTGCGCGCGCCCGCCGACCATGTCGATCACCTGCGCCTGGATTGCCGGATCGGTCATATTGCCCTGGAGCGTCGTCACACCGGGAATAGGTTCAATCTCCTGCAAATCGAGGGCGATCACGCGGCCCTTGTCGCCCACCAGGTTCGCCGTCACCTGCGACCACGAACCGGGCGCTGCGCCCAAATCCACCACGATGTCGCCGCGCCGGATGATGTGAAATCTTTCCTGAATTTGCAACAGTTTATAAGCCGACCGCGCGCGATAGCCTTCCTGCTTGGCCTTCTGGAAGTAGGTCTCCTTGCGTTGTTGTTTGCGCCAATGCGACAACTCGGTTTACCTCAACGAATTTAACGGATGGAACGGATTAGGAAGATATAAATCTGCTTAATCCGCTCAATCTGCTGATAAAACGGCCTGTTTGGTGCGGCGCGGGGTACGGGGCGTGCGGAAGGCGTCGAAGTGCAGTGCCAGCGTCTCCGGCAGCCGCCCGACGATGCGCGTGCCCGCCTCGCGGTACTCTTCCTTGTCGATGAGGCCGCGCTCGTGGAACAGGCCCACCAGTTCCCCATGGTCAAACGGGATCACCACATCGACGCGCACCATTTCGGCTTCCAGGACGTCTTCGATGTGGCGGAGCAACGCGTCCAGTCCCATACCGGTCAACGCGGAGACGGCAACGCTGTCGTCAAGATGGCATAGCGCCGCGCAGGCGGATTCCGGATCGGCGAGCCGGTCGATCTTGTTCAGCACGTTGATCATCGGGATATTGCCCGCCTCGATCTCCTTGAGCGTGGCGTAGACGGCGCGGGCCTGTTCGAGCGCCTGTGGATGGCTGGCGTCGATGACGTGCAGCAGCAGGTCGGCTTCGATGACCTCTTCCAGAGTGGCGCGGAAAGCGGCAATCAGCCCGGTGGGAAGCTTCTGGATGAAGCCGACGGTATCGGTTAGCAGCACCACCGTCCCGCCCGGCAACGTGACGCGCCGCGTGGTGGGGTCGAGCGTGGCGAAGAGTTGGTCGGCGATGTAAACGTCGGCCCCGCTAAGGGAGTTAAGGAGCGTGGACTTGCCCGCGTTGGTATAGCCGACCAACGCGATAGTGGGCAATCCACTGCGACGGCGTTGGCTGCGATAGCGGGCGCGTTGCGCGCGCACGTTCTCCAGCTCGTGCTTGATCTGGCTGATGCGGTGGCGGATCACGTTGCGGTCCATTTCCAGCTTCGTTTCGCCGGGGCCGCGCACACCGACGCCGCCGGTGCTGCCGCCCGCGCGTCCACCGGCCTGCCGGGTGAGCGCCTGCTGCGTCCACGTCTGCGTCAGACGTGGCAGGCGGTATTCATACTGCGCCAGTTCCACCTGGAGCGCGCCTTCGCGGGTGTGCGCGTGCTGCGCGAAGATGTCGAGGATCAGCCCGGTGCGGTCGAGCACCTTCACGTCCTTGCCGAAGATTTTTTCCAATTCGCGCTGGTGGCCGGGGGTTAACTCGTTGTCGAAAACGACCACGTCGATATTCAAGTCCTGCACCGTCGCGGCGATTTCGGCGGCTTTGCCCTTGCCGATGAAGGTGGCGGCATGGGGTCGTTCCAGCTTTTGCACCGTCTGGCCGAGGACATCCAGGCCGGCGGTATCCGCCAGGCGCTCCAGCTCGCTGAGCGATTCCTCGGCGGGCCAGGCTTCGGGTTTGTATTTGCCATCGGGGATGGTTTTCCACTCCACCCCCACCAGATAGGCTTTCTCCGGCGGGGCAATCGTCTCTTTAATGGATTCGCGTTCGGTCATACAACTCCTGGATAGTTTGATAGTCGTCAGTCAGATAGTCAGGATGGTCGACGACTGTGTTTTACACGTGGCGGCGCGGTCGGAGACCGGCCACAGCATCTGATTCATGATAACCGGAAATCAAAGATGAGCAAGATCGAAAAGTTAGAAAATTCTGCAACCTATGTTAAAATAAATACGAAACTATGGAAACGGTGACTCAAGCTAACGTTTGGGATGCGGCTTTACTGACGCTACCCCAGGCTCACATCTTGCAATCCTGGTTGTGGGGAGAACTCAAAGGGAGCCGTAGTTGGACCCCCTTGCGTTTTCTTTGGCGTGCAGATGATCGCGCCGTCGCGGCGGCGCAAGTGTTGGTATTGCAGCGCGGCCATCTCCGCCTGGGTTACGTCCCCAAGGGGCCCTTGTTGGATTGGGCGGATGGCGCTTTGGCGGAAACCGTCCTGACACAGTTGGCAACGTACGCGCAGCGGCGTGGGTGTTTATTGCTAAAAATCGATCCCGACGTGCGCGCCGATACCGACGTGGGGAGCAGGACGGCTGCCCTTCTGTCGAAGTTGGGATGGCGCGCTTCTTTCGAGCAGGTCCAGTTCCGCAACACGATGCTGTTGGATCTGCAGCCCACGCTGGATCAACTGATGGAGCAGATGAAGCCCAAATGGCGCTATAACATTCACCTCGCCGTGCGCAAGGGCGTGACGATCCGCGACGCCACCCCGGATGATCTCTCGTTGCTGTGCGCGATGTACGCGGAGACTGCCGCCCGCGACAGCTTCGTAATCCGTGAGGAAGCCTATTACCGGGACGTGTGGCAGCGTTTCATGCATGCCGGAATGGCGTGGGCGTTGATTGCCGAAGTCAATGGCGCGCCGGTGGCGATGGCGATTGCTCTCCATTTTGGAACGCGCGCCTGGTATATGTACGGCGCGTCGCGCGATGCCGGACGAGGTTTCATGCCTAACCATTTGTTACAATGGCACATCATCCGCCGCGCGAAAGAGGTTGGCTGTACCGTTTACGATCTCTGGGGCGCGCCCGACACACCGGATGTTACCGATCCGTTGTGGGGGTTGTATCGTTTTAAGGAAGGCTTTGGGGCGACCTTTGTCCCCCACCTGGGGGCGTATGATTACACGCCGCGAACCTGGCTCTATCGCCTGTACGCCTTCCTGCGCCCGCGCGCGGTGGCGATGGCGCATCGCTATCACTGGGCGCGCATCCGCTACACCTGATGCAGTGGAACACGGATTTCACCGCGAATCTTCGCGAATAAAAACTATCGGACTAACGACTAACGACTACCGGACTATTTAAGGAGGGCCTTGTGCGAATTCTAGTCACGGGTGGGGCAGGTTTTCTGGGGAGCGCGTTGGCGAATGCGTTGGTACGCCAGGGCCACGAAGTGTTGGTGTTGGACGATCTCAGCGCCGGCGATCAAACGCGGCTGGACGCGAAAGTGTTCTTCCATCGTGGGGAAATCACCAACCGGCCCAAGCTGTGGACGCTCTTGCAGGGCGTGCAGTGCGTGTATCATCTCGCCGCGCGCGTGTTGGTGGCGGAATCCATCCTCTATCCCCGCGAGTACAACGACGTGAACGTCGGCGGCACCGTCGCTTTGTTGGAGGCGATGCGCGACGTGGGTGTACCCCGTCTGGTGTTCACCTCGTCGGGTGCCATCTACGGCGCGCAGGTGGAGCAGCCGGTGTCCGAAACAACCACGCCCAACCCGCAATCCCCCTATGCGGTGAGTAAACTCGCGGCGGAATACTACGTCCACACCATTGGGGCGCTCTGGGGCACGACGACCGTGGCCTTGCGGATTTTCAATGCTTACGGCCCTGGACAGCCGTTGCTGCCTTCGCACTCCCCGGTGATTCCGCGGTTCATTTACCAGGCATTGGGTGGCGGCTCGCTGGTGATCTTTGGGAGCGGCGAGCAGACGCGCGATTTCGTCTACGTCGATGATGTGGTGCGCGCGCTCATCGCCGCGGCGACCGCGCCCGACGTGACCCGGCGCACGATCAACGTCGGCAGTGGCGAGGACACCTCGATCCAGACGTTGGCCCAGCACGTGCTCACCCTGACCCGCTCCTCCAGCAACATCATCAACAGCCCGGTGGAGAGCGGCGGCGTGACGCGCTTGCGCGCGGATGTGCGCCTGGCGCGCCAAATTCTGGGCTATGAACCGAAGATCACATTGCAAGAGGGCCTGCGCCGCACGTTGGCGGAAGACCCGCGTTTCAAGCGGGGTAGGGATGGGTAATCGGTAATTAGTAATTGGTGATTAGGGAGCAGGCAATCCCAGTCCCTTGTCCCTGATTACCAATTCCGGCTCACAAGGGAGGCTTTATGTTAATCACACACGCCCGCATTGCCACGCTTGGCGATGATCCGAAGGTAATGGATGACGGCGCGTTGCTCATCCGCGACGGCAAAATCGCGGCGCTGGATACGACGATGGCGCTGGCAACGCAATACCCGCACGAGGAGCGCCTGGATGCCGATGGGCAGCTCGCGTTGCCGGCGATGTTGTGCGGGCACACGCACTTCTACGGCGCGTTTGCGCGCGGCTGGGCCTATCCCGGCCCGCCGGCCACGCGCTTCGGTGAGATTCTCGAGCGGCTGTGGTGGCGGCTCGACAAGGCTTTGACGATGGATGACGTCCGCTACTCCGCGCTGGTCTGTCTGGTCGACGCCGTTCGCCACGGCGCGACGACGCTCATCGACCATCACGCCAGCCCCAACGCCATTGACGGCTCACTCGACGTGCTGGCCGAAGCGGTGGTGCAGTCCGGTATCCGCGCGGCGCTGTGCTACGAGGTGACCGACCGCGACGGCGATGCGCGTGCGGCGGCGGGCATTGCGGAGAACGTGCGTTTCCTGCGGCGGATGCGCGCCGAACCGCACCCGCAGTTGGGGGCAACGTTTGGGCTGCACGCCTCGCTGACGTTGAGCGACGCCACGCTGGCGGATGCCGTTGCTGCCGCTGCCGGGCTGGAAACGGGGTTTCACATCCACGCGGCGGAGGGCATCGAGGACGTGGAGGACAGTTTGGCAAAATCCGGCAAGCGCGTCATCCACCGGCTGCACGACGCGGGCATCCTCGGCCCGCGTTCCATCGTGGCGCACGCCGTCCACGTGGACGAGAGCGAGATGGACGTGTTGGCGGACAGCGGCACGTGGGTGACGCACCAACCGCGCTCGAATATGAACAACGCGGTCGGCTTCGCGCAGGTGGAGGCGATGCTGGCGCGCGGCGTACGGATTGCGCTGGGCAACGATGGCTTCAGCAACAACATGGTCGCCGAAATGAAGACGGCCTACCTGGGTCACAAACTGGCGCAGCGCGATCCGCGGGCGATGCCCGGCGACCTCGTGTTCCGCCTGGCCTATGACGCCAACGCCGAACTCGCGCGGCTCTTCTGGCCCGCGCAAACGCTGGGCGTGCTCACACCGGGGGCGATGGCCGACCTCATCCTCGTGGATTACAAGCCGACGACGCCGTTGAACGCGGGTAATCTGCCGTGGCACATCCTCTTCGGCTATGAGGCTTCGGCCATCACCACCACGATCAGCGCCGGGCGCGTCCTGATGCGGGATCGCTGCGTGCTTACGCTGGATGAAGAAGCCATCACCGCACGCTCGCGCGAACTGGCTGCCGCGTTGTGGGCGCGAGTTTGAGCTATAAAATAGAACATTTATCACTTTTCTCTTGTTCATTCGTTATGTTATGCTAGAATACAGTTCGATGCGGATCGACATTCTAACGCTATTTCCGACGATGTTCTACGGGGCGCTGCAAGAGAGCATTCTCAAGCGCGCTCAACAACGCGGCCTGCTTCATCTAATCATCCACCAGATCCGCGACTATGCGCTGGACCGGCATCAAATGACCGACGACGTGCCTTATGGCGGGGGCGTGGGTATGATCATGAAGCCTGAGCCGGTTTTCCGCGCCGTACGCGCGGTGTTGGGCGGGACACAAGCGCCGGTGATTTTGTTGACCCCACAGGGGCGGACGTTCACTCACGCGGTAGCCCAGGAACTGGCCCAACATCCTCGATTGATGCTGATATGCGGTCATTACGAAGGTATTGATGAGCGTGTGCGTGAGTCCGTCATCACCGACGAGCTTTCGATTGGCGATTATGTGTTGACCGGCGGTGAGCTGGCGGCGATGGTCATCGTGGATGCCGTCGCGCGGTTCGTGCCGGGGGTACTGGGGGCGGCCGAGGGCGCACACGACGATTCCTACGCCGGTGGTCTGTTGGAAGGTCCGCAGTACACACGCCCACCGGTTTTCGAAGGCCGGCAGGTTCCGGAGACTCTGTTGTCGGGCGATCACGCCCGTATCGCGCGCTGGAAACACGCGATGGCCTTGCAACGAACGTTGGCGCGGCGTCCCGATCTCTTGGAGATTGCATCCCTGAGCGCCGAGGATAAAGCGCTTTTGCAAGAATTTCGTCGCACTTTGGATGAACCCGATGTTGCAGAGTGAAGTATATTTATATAGAGCGTGTGACAAAGGTGGGGCAGGAGGCTCGCCTATGGGGGTTGAGCCTCGCTTGATCCGGCGGCTGCAAGATGGAGACCTCGCGGCGCTGGGTGAGCTTTACGAGTTGTTCAAAGACAACGTCTACCGCACCGCATTGGCCATTACCCGCGATGAACACGTGGCAGAAGACATTCTTCAGGAATGTTTTGTGCGTTTATATCACTATGTTGCATCCATTGACGCTGAGCGTCCGCTGAAGCCCTGGCTTTACCGGGTCACGGTCAATCTGTCCTACGACTGGTTCTCGAAAAAGCGGATACTCCAGCCTCTGGATGATGTTATGGAATGGCTATCTGGCTTGTCCAATATCTTTCCGTCACCTGACCATAAGGCCGAGGAGCGGGAATTACATAGCATGATCCGCGATGTGATCGCGGAACTGCCAATGTCCCATCAGGCCGTTGTTGTTCTGTTCTATCTGGAAAACCTATCGCTCGAAGAAGTTGCCGAGGTGATGGAATTGCCGGTGGGGACGGTCAAGTCCCGGCTGCATTATGCACGTAAGCATTTACGCGATGCCCTGGCGCAGCGCCAGCGGCCTGTACCTGAGATGGCGTATGAATTCACGTGAATTTGATGACATGCTAGGCGAGCTGTTGCGGCAGGCTTTTTATCCCTTTGCCGAAACTGAACCGTCGGCGCGCGTGTGGCGGCGCGTGTTCCGTGCCGTGCATGCGATACGCACTGGGCTCGAGGCCTCCATCGAGCATCCGCTGCTTGCCGCGCTTATGGCGACCTTTTCATGTTGTTTGGGTGCTCTCTCAGGGATGAGGGGACGCAACGTGACGTATGTGCCGTTGTTTTCGAACCGCGCGTATTATGTTGACCCAAATGGGCGCTCTCTGCCTTCGCCATTTTGGGATATCGCTTTGACACAGATGTTCGATTTACGTCTGGCATCGTAGAATGTTGTTCGCGTGTAATTGTTCACAGTTATCCCGTAGTCTAGGGCCTTGTGCCTGTCTTGTGCCCGTCTTGTGCCCGTCTGAACGCCCACAAGGGGCTAGACTACTAACTAACGCTGAACAATTCCGTCTGTGTTCGTATTTGACGCTCTCTATCCTTGATGGTATATTTATAGGGATTTCATTTTAGGCGACTACCGGCTGAAAGTGCGCAGGGAGTCATTTGCTGAGTGCAACTTGTGTGTGATCAGGAAAGGAGGTGGTGTCATTTCTTGACAGTCATATAATGAGAACCAGTACGACGATGAAGCGTGAATCGAAAATCCATTAGCATACTTAACTTTAGGAGGAGAAACTGATGATTACCAAGAAGTGGATGAACCTGATGGCTGTGATCGTGCTTCTAAGCCTTGCCCTCTCCGCTTGCGCCACACCGGAACAAGTGATCGTCGAGAAGACAGTCGAGGTGGAGAAGGTCGTCGAGAAGACGGTCGAGGTTGAAGTCGAGAAGACGGTTGAGGTGGAGAAGGTCGTCGAGAAGACGGTCGAGGTTTTGGTGACCCCCGAACCTGTCAAGGTGGACCGCAAGGGCGCCTGGCTGGACACCATCGTCTTCGTTGAAGAGCCGAACGCGGATGCCGCTGTGACCCGTCTTGAGGTTGGTGAGATCGATATATATGCGTATCAGGTCAGTAATCCTGAGACCGCCGCGAAAGTAGCCGCATCTCCCGACCTTGATGTTTACCAGTCCTCCGGTTCTTACAATGAACTGACCTTCAACCCTGCCGGTCCGGAACTGGAAAACGGCACGATCAACCCCTTCGCTGTCCCAGCCGTGCGCGAGGCGATGAACTGGTTGATGGACCGTAACTATATTGCCCAGGAAGTCGCGGGTGGTATGGCGACGCCTCGCTGGCTCCCCTTCAACACCGCGTCTTCGGACTACGCCCGCATGGCGGATGTGGCCCGCGGGCTGGAGCTGAAGTACGCCTACAACAAGGAAAAGGCGCAGGAAATCATCTCTGCGGAGATGGAGAAGTTGGGCGCCACCCTGGTGGACGGCAAGTGGCAGTACAATGGCGCGCCGGTTACGCTGATTGTCCTCATCCGCACCGAGGATGAGCGCCGTGGCATCGGCGACTACGTCGCCAACCAACTGGAAGACATTGGCTTCACCGTGACCCGCGACTACAAGACGGCAGCGGAAGCCTCCCCGATCTGGCTGCGCGGCAATCCCGCCGACGGCCTGTTCCACGTTTACACCGGCGGCTGGATCACTACGGCGGTGCCCCGCAACCTGCAAGATAACTTCCAATTCTTCTATACCAATCAGGGTTTGGGCGTGCCCCTATGGCAAGCTTATGTCAATACGCCGGAGTTCTACGAAGTTTCTGAGAAACTGGCCTACAGCGATTTCAAGACTATGGAAGAACGCACCGAGATGATGGCGAAGGCCCTCGAACTGTCGATGCAGGACTCCATCCGCATTTGGCTGTACGATCGCTCTTCCTTGACCCCCAAGCGCAAAGAAGTCAAAGTCGCGGCTGATCTGTATGGTGGCGTGTCCGGTTCGAGCCTCTGGGCCTATACGCTGCAGCGCGAGGGCGAGGTTGGCGGTTCCATGAGCATTGCCATGCCGAGCATCCTCACCGAGCCGTGGAACCCCATCGCCGGTACGAACTGGATCTACGATATGATGCTCATCCGCGGTACGGGTGAGACGTCAACCGTGTCTGATCCCTTCACCGGCCTTCCTTTGCCACAACGCGTCGAGCGCGCTGAGGTCACTGTGCAGACAGGCCTGCCCGTCTTCAAGACCCTCGACTGGGTCGATCTGCAATTTGCGGATTCCATTGAAGTGCCTGCCGATGCGTGGGCGGACTGGGACGCCGAGCAGCAGCGCTTCCTCACCGTTGGTGAGGTTTATACCGAGACGCAGACCGTGAAGCGCAAGAGCATCGTCTACTACCCTGAAGATCTGTACGATACCCTGAAGTGGCACGATGGCAGCAACTTCTCCTTTGGCGATGTCCTTATGGGCATGATCCTCACTTTTGATCGCGCCAAGGAAGCCAGCGCCAACTACGATGCGTCGTATGTACCGTCCTTTGAAGCCTTTATGGCTTACTTCAAGGGCGTGAAGATCGTGTCCGAGAACCCACTGGTGATCGAGACCTATAGCGACAGCTATGATCTGGATGCGGAAAACTGCGTCAGCACCTGGTGGCCCTACTACGATCAGGGCCAGGGGGCCTGGCACGCGGTGACCCTGGGTCTGATGGCCGATGGCGCCGGCGAAGCGGCCTTCAGCGCCGACAAGGCCGACGAACTGCAAGTGGAGTGGCTCAGCTACATTGCCGGTCCCACCATCGAAATCCTGAAGACGCATTTGGATGAGGTTGTCCTCTCTGGCGCGATTCCTTACTCCCCCACGTTGAGTCAGTATGTGGATGCCGCCGAAGCGCAGGCTCGCTACGCCAATCTCGCGGAGTGGTACCGCCAGCGCGGTCACTTCTGGATCGGCACCGGTCCCTACTATCTGGAACGCGCGTTCCCCGTCGAAGGCACCGTCATCCTGAAGCGTTTCCTGGACTTCCCCGACATGGCGGACAAATGGCTGCGCTTCTCCGAGGCCGCCATCCCTGTGGTCGAACTGGATGGGCCTGGTCGCGTGGATATCGGCAAGGAAGCTGTCTACGATGTCTTCATTACCTTCAACGACCAGCCCTATGCGACGGCTGACATCGACAACGTCAAGTACCTGGTGCTCGATGCCAAGGGCGAAGTGGCGTATGTGGGTCAGGCTGAAGCGGTTGCCGATGGCGAATGGAAGATCACCCTCGGCGCCGACGTCACCGAGAAGCTCGAGGCTGGCTCCAACCAGCTCGAGGTGGTCGTGGTGTCGAAGCTGGTGGCTCTGCCCAGCACCGATGCGCTCACATTCGTTACGGCGAAATAGTGAGGTAGCTTTTCAACAAACGCGCCGGGGGCGAACCCTTGCCCCTGGCGCGTTTTTCTAAACAAGTATAGAAAGCGAGATGCGCCATGACCGAAGCCTCTTTGCCTGTACCAGCGAGCGTGGAAGCGCCGACTAAAAAATCCACGCAGAATCAAACCCTTAAATTGGCGCGTTACATTGGCATAAGATTAATTACGCTCTTGATTGCCGTGACCATTGGCGTGTATCTGACCATCTTGATCGCCAATATGGGCGGCTACGTCGATGAGATCCTTAAAGGACAAATCCGTGAGAGGATTTCTGTCCAAATCGGTCTGGATCCAACCCGACAGAATCTGACGATGGCGGAGCGCAATAAACTTATCGATGAGTTGGTGACCATTGAAGAGCATCGCCTGGGGTTAGACCAGCCTTTTCTCATGCGCAGTTTCCGTTTCCTCGGCCACGCGATGGTGCTAAACCTGGGACGCGCGCAACACATGGCGAGCGACAGTGGCTCGAAGCTGGTGCGCAACATTATTCTTGAACGTCTTCCGCCAACTTTGTTATTAATGTCGTCGTCCAGTTTACTCTTATTCTTTATTACGCTTTTCTTTGCGCTCTATCTCTCTCGCAACTACGGCAATCTTCTTGACAAATTGGTCATCGCACTGTCGCCCACGTCTGCTGCACCGGCCTGGTTTTACGGGATTTTCCTGCTGCTGCTCTTTGCCTCTGTGTTGGGCTGGTTGCCGTTCGGCGGCATGGTTGCCGCACCGCCGCCAGACGCGCCTATCGCCTATGCGTTAAGTGTGCTGCGCCACTTGATCCTGCCGGTCGTCGCCTGGATCATCAGCGGGTTCTTTGCCGGCGTCTACGGCTATCGCACGTTTTTCCTCATTTTCTCGATGGAGGATTACGTGGAGTTGGCCCGCGCCAAGGGCTTGACGTCCAAAGATATCGAGCGGCGTTACGTGTTACGCCCGACGTTGCCGAATATCATTACGAACTTCGCTTTGACATTGATCGGTCTGTGGAATGGCGCGACCATTTTGGAAACCGTGTTTAACTGGCCGGGGATAGGACGCCTGGTTTATCAGGCCATCGGCCTCTATGACTCGCCGGTTATCATCGGAACGACCGTCATCAACGCCTATCTTCTGGCGATTACGGTCTTCCTGTTGGATTTTATCTATGCCCTGGTTGACCCACGGGTACGCGTTGGCGGTGGAGGGTCTCGCTCATGAATGCTTTGAAACGTAATTTAAGGGAAATGGCTAAATTCCCTTCTGCGATTGCCGGAGGGTTCATTATTCTTTTGCTGGTGTTGCTTGCCATTTACGCGATTGTCACCATTCCATACAATGAGGCCATTCGACTTTGGCGCGGCGGTGAGGAGATCTGGGGCGACAATCCTCGCATTGTGCCGCCGGCGTGGACCAATCTCTTCAGCAGGGAAAAGCAGCCCTCAACGATTGTGTGCGATAGTCGGGATGAATCTGGACTGACCGCCAAAACCGTGACCGAGATTTCGGAGGAAATGTGGGATGTGGTCATGACGTTCGATTTCGACTACGACTTCGATGCTTTTCCTCAAGACTTGATCGTCTTTATGAACGCGACCTTTGCCGAAAAAGGGCCTTTTGTTTCATTGTCCTGGATTACGCCTGATGGGCGAGAAATCCGCCTGGGCGAAGTGACGGCCAAGCCTTCGGAGACGTATCGCTTCGCGCAGGACGACCGGCTGCTGCGCCGGCTTGATGGCGTCGAACCACAGATCGCCCTGTTTGCCGATCCCGATAAGGAAACCCCCACGGTCCTCAAGGGAACGTATCGGTTACAGGTTGCCGCTGTCACCTTCGAGGAGGGTTCTGATATTGACGCCAAATTTGTGGCGTATGGTACGGTGCACGGCCTGGCGGGCACGGATCATCGCCGCCGTGATCTGACGATCGCCTTGCTCTGGGGGACGCCGATTGCGCTCTCGTTCGGGCTGTTGGCAGCGCTGGGCACGAGTATCATCACGATGTCCATCGCCGCAATTGGTGTGTGGTTTGGCGGCGTGGTGGATGAGTTGATTCAACGTATTACCCAGGTCAATATCTTGTTGCCGACTTTGCCGATCCTTATTATGGTTGGCACATTTCAGTCCCGTAGTATTTGGGTGATCCTGGGCTGGATTGTTTTGCTGAGTATCTTCGGCGGAGGGATCATAGGGTTTCGCGCCGTGTTTATGCAGATCAAGGAGGCTTCCTACATCGAAGCGGCGCGTTCCTACGGCGCGAGTAGTTGGCGCATCATTTTCCTCTACCTGGTCCCGCGCATCATTCCGGTGTTGATCCCCAATCTCGTCACCGGCATCCCTACCTACGTGTTCCTGGAAGCCTCTCTGGCGCTGTTGGGTCTGGGCGACCCGGTGTTGCCCACGTGGGGTAAGCTGATTGACGATGCGCGCGCCAACGGAGCGTTGTACAACGGTCAATATTATTGGGTGCTGGAGCCGGCCGTGCTTCTGATGCTCGCGGGCCTGGGCTTTGCAATGGTGGGCTTTGCCCTGGATCGCGTCTTTAATCCTCGCCTGAGAGAGGTGTAGAGCCGATGTCAGAGATGCCTTTATTACATGTTGAAGATCTGAAGTTGTTTTTCCGTACCGGAAAGGGTACCGTGCGCGCGGTCGATGGTGTGAACTTTGATCTTGAATCCAACCACGCTGTTGTTATCGTCGGTGAATCCGGGTGCGGCAAGACCTCGATGGCAAAAGCCATTCTGCGGTTGCTGCCGCGCAATGTCGAGAGCTATAGTGGCAAGATCTATTTGAACGGCGTTGACACGATGGCCTACAATGATGAGGAGTACCGCCGGCAGGTGCGCTGGCGCAAGATGTCGATGGTGCCGCAGGCGGCGATGAACGCGCTCAATCCGGTCCTCAAGGTCGGCGACCAAGTGGCGGAGCCTTCCATCATCCATAGCGCGATGCACAAAGAGGAAGCTCTTGAGCAGGCCAGCAAGATGTTCCAGCACGTGGGTGTCCCTCAGGATTTCCTGAACCGCTATGCCTTTGAATTGAGCGGTGGGATGCGCCAGCGTGTCGCGATCGCGATGGCTTTGGTGACCTGGCCGGATCTCATCGTGCTCGATGAGCCGACCTCGGCGTTGGACGTGCTGACGCAGGCGAATATCTTCAACGTCTTGAAGGAACTCAAAGGCGAGTTGGGGCTGAGCTTTATCCTCATCACCCACGATATCGCCACCTCCAGCGAGTTGGCGGACAGCGTCGCGGTGATGTACGCCGGGCAGATTGTCGAGACCGGAGACGCGCACCGCTTTTTCGCCGAGCCGCTGCATCCCTATTCGCGGAAACTGATGGACAGCGTTCCGCGCTTGCGGGGGACCCAGGAGCCAGATTTCATCGTCGGCCAACCGCCTAGCTTGATCAACCCACCGACGGGCTGTCGTTTCGCGGCGCGCTGCCCGCAGAGTCATTCGCGGTGTGCTGAAGAACCTCCAACCGTTGCGGAAGATGGTCGAACCGTCAAATGCTGGCTGCATGTGAAATAGAGGAGCTATCGCGATGAATACCATAACAGAAACAGCACAGACGGAAGGCGCGGTCGTGACCGGCACACGCGGCAACGGCGACAACGTGTTGTTGTCGGTTCAGGATTTGCGGGTGTGGTTCGAATTGCGGCGCTTTGGCTTCGGTCACGCCGGTTACGTGCACGCCGTGGATGGGGTGAACTTTGACCTGCATTACAGTGAGACCATCGCTATCGTCGGCGAGAGTGGCTGTGGCAAGTCGAGTCTGATGAAGACGATTCTGGCGCTTCATCGTCCCACCAAGGGAGACATTCTTTTCGAAGGGCAAAGCTTGAATGTGCTGCGGGGCCGCGAGATGCAAGCCTATCGCTCGCAGGTCGGCTATGTGCAGCAAGATCCCTACGGCGCGTTGGCGCCCTTCATGAGTATTCAACGGATTCTTGAAGAGCCGCAGATTATCAACGGGATCAAGAATAAAGCCGAGCGTTATGATCGTTTGCGCCGCGCTATGGAAGAAGTCAAAATGAGTCCGGTGGACGACTTCTTGCCCAAATTCCCGCATATGCTCAGCGGTGGGCAGCAGCAACGCGTAGTGATCGCGCGGGCGATGTTGTTGGATCCGAAACTCATCGTGGCCGATGAGCCGGTTTCAATGCTCGATGCTTCGGTGCGCGTGGAGATCCTCAAGCTGTTGCGTGGCTTGCAGGAAGCCCACGATCTGGCGGTCATCTACATCACCCATGACCTTTCCACTGTGCGTTATTTTTCGGAGCGTGTCTTCGTGATGTATGCCGGGAAGATTGTCGAGAACTCTCCCATCAATGACCTGATTCGCAATCCTCTCCATCCCTATACGGATGCGCTCCTGGCAGCGACTTCCGATCCTGATGCCAACAACGCGACGCGCTTCCGGGATGTGCCTCCCGGCGAGCCGCCGAGCCTGGTCAATCCGCCGAGTGGTTGTCGTTTCCATCCGCGTTGCGCGCGCCGGATAGAGGGCCTGTGCGAAGTAGAGGAACCGCCGTACTTCGAACCGGAGCCCAAACACTTTGTCGCTTGTTGGTTGTATAGATGAACAATCTGCTGGCGCATCCCTGGAAATTGCTGCTGCTGGCCTTCATCCTCTTGGTGCTCGGCGTGCTGCTGCCGCTCTTGATGGTGCTGCGGGTTCTCCCTTCCACGTTCTTCTTGAATTTCTTCGCCTATGCAGCATCCTTTTCCGGTATGATTCTGGGGTTGATTGGTTCTGTCTTGTATACCCATTTGCGCAGGAAATAAGCCTTAACGGGCGAGCTATAATTACAGTCCCCCAGTCGTGTCTCGGCTGCGGGGCTGCGATTTTTTCTAGTGTCTCCGTAGCAAATCTTGACTTTTCGATTTTTGTCCCTAAAATGAAATGGGTGTGTTTCAAATGATGGGCGGTCGTAGTCTAGCCCCTTGTGGGCGTGTTTTTGACGTACAAAACGGGCACGAAACGGGCACAAAACGGGCACAAGGCCCTAGGCTACAACTGAAATGAAACACACCCAAATGAAACCCGTTTTACGCTCATAGCTTTTGTCAACGTTATGCTGGAAGTGCGTAGCACGACAAACGCTGCAGAAAAGTGTCAGCTAAGGGCTCGGCGCTAGAATAATCCCCACGAAGGAAGAGACAGATGTTGCGTAAGAAGTGGATGGCTATATTTGGAACACTGGTGATATCGAGCTTAATATTGTCCGCCTGTATGATAACCCCGACTCCTGAGATCGTCATCGAAACCGTCGTCGTTGAGAAGACCGTTGAGACCATTGTCGAGAAAGTTGTCGAGAAAGTTGTTGAAAAGACCGAGGAACCGGCTGGCGACGGTCTCAAAACGCTTGTGATCTGCCAGAGCCAGGAACCTGATACGCTGTATTGGTATGGTGGGGATATGCTGGCAGCACGACACATCCAGCATGCGATATACGATGGCCCCATTGATAGCCGTACTTATGCTTATCAGGCCGTCATCTTGGAGAAATTGCCGAGCACCGAAGATGGCGACGCGATTATCAACGCCGTCACCGTCCAGGCCGGTGATATCGTTGTGAACGATGCCGGCGATCCTGTGGAATTGACCGAGGGCATGATGGTGCGTCCGTATGGCTGTCGATCGTCGGAGTGCGCCGTGGAGTTCGAAGGCCCTCCGATGGAAATGGATCAGATGTTTGTGACGTTCAAGCTTATCGACGGCCTCAAGTGGTCTGACGGTGAGGATTTGACCGTGGATGATTCCGTCTACACCTTTGAGCTGGCCGCTGATCCGTCCACGCCTGTGAGTAAGTTCACGATCGACCGCACGGCCTCTTACGAAGCCCTGGATGACGAAACTGCCGTGTGGATTGGCTTGCCCGGCTACATTGACAACACTTACTTCACCAATTTCTGGCCTCCTCTGCCTCGCCATCTCTGGCAGGAGCAGTTGGGCTATGGCGCTGCCGACCTTCTGGAAGCTGCCGAATCTTCCCGCATGCCTATTGGCTGGGGCGCGTTCATGATCAAAGAATGGGTACCCGGCGATCACATTACCGTCGAGAAGAACCCTCTCTATCACCGCGCTGCCGAGGGATTGCCTTATGTGGATAACGTGATTTTCCGTTTCGTCTCCGATCCCAACTCCGCCCTGGCACAATTGATTTCCGGCGAGTGTGATATCGTTACCCAGGATGCCTTATCGGCAGACCTGACCCCGTTGTTGCTCAAGCTTGAACAAGAAAACGTGATCAAGCTTGCCAGCGCCGCCAGTACCGCGTGGGAGCACGTGGATTTTGGAATCAGCTCCGCGCCTGAGTACGACCGTCCAGATTTCTTTGGCGACGTGCGGATGCGCCAGGCGTTCGCCTACTGTCTCGATCGCCAGGTTGTGGTGGACACCGTGTTGTACAATCTCTCGCGCGTCCTCAGTTCCTATCTGCCGCCTGATCATCCCTATTACGCCGGTGGTTTGACAGAGTATCCCTACGATCCCGAGAAGGGGCAGGCCTTGCTTGAAGAAATAGGGTGGGTGGACGCCGATGCCGACGGCGTGCGCGAAGCCAAGGATATCGAAGGCATCCCCAACGGAACAAGGCTTGAGTTCACGTGGCTGAGTTTCACAGATGCGTTACGCCTTCAATATATGCAAATCTGGCAGCAGAACCTGGCGGGCTGCGGGTTTATGGTGAACCTGGAGAATGTCCCGGTGGGGCAATACTTCGCCAATGGGCCGGATGGGCCTCTGTTCGGTCGGCGCTTCGATGTCACCTCTTTTTCGAGCAGCGTGGAGCCGTCTTGCGAACGCTACCTGAGCAGCGCCGTCCCCTCCGCCGATAACGGCTGGAACGGGGACAATGTTTCCGGCTTTGCGAACGCCGACTTTGACGTGGCCTGTAAGCGTGCGCTGGGCGCTCTTCCTGGTACCGCCGACTACATTGAGAACCATCAGGCGGCGCAACGCATTTTCTCCGAGCAATTGCCGGTGGTGCCACTCTTTGTGCACTTCAAACTGGCGGCGATTCGCCCGGAGGTAAAGGGCTTTATCATGGATGCAACTGAGGACTCCGCGATGTGGAACATCGAGGTGTTCGACATTCAATAACCGTGGCGTCTGTTTTGCGGTGGCAGCGTTGAGGCGTTGCCACCATTTGTTAAAAGAAGTTCGGGATTCCATACCAACTAGAACAAAAATGTAGGTTACGGAGAAAGCAGAGCGCTCAGGTTTTTTCCCCTGTGAACTCTGTGTCCTCGGTGGCTATTTTCGAAGGAGTGGGCCGTGGAAAACACGACACAAATCGATAAGATTCTCGAAGTGCGCGACCTCAAAACATACTTTTACACCGACGATGGCGTCGTGAAGGCCGTCGATGGGGTGGATTTTGACGTCAAGCGTGGAGAAATTGTGGCGCTGGTGGGCGAATCCGGGTGTGGGAAGAGCGTCACCTCATTCTCGATTATGCAGTTAGTGGGAACCCCTGGAAAAGTCGTGGGGGGCGAGGTATTGTTCAACGGTCAGGATCTGTTGAAGCTGCCCGAAGCGGATATGCGTTTGATGCGCGGCGACCGGCTGTCGATGATTTTCCAACAGCCCACCTCGTGCCTGAATCCGGTGTTCCGCGTGGGCGACCAGATTGCGGAAGTTTTGCAGATTCACCGGGGTATGGACAGGAAGGAGGGGTGGAAGAAAGCGATACACCTGCTGCGTACGGTCGGTATCCCCGAACCGGAGAAGCGTGTCTATTCGTACCCACACGAACTCTCGGGCGGCATGGCGCAGCGCGTGATGATTGCGATGGCGCTGGCCTGCGAACCGGAATTGCTGATCGCCGATGAGCCGACGACGGCGCTCGACGTGACGATCCAGGCCCAAATTCTGGATTTGATGCGCGGCCTGCAAGGCCAGCTTGGCGCCTCGATCATCCTCATCACGCACGATATGGGCGTGGTGGCAGAGATGGCCTCGCGGGTGTCGGTGATGTATGCGGGCCGCGTGGTCGAGCAGGCGTCCGTCGAAGTGTTGTTCGATAATCCGTTACATCCTTACACCCATGGCTTGTTGGCATCTATTCCGGTGATGGGAGTCGTGAAAGAGCGGCTCGACACCATCCCCGGCACGGTGCCCAACCTGATTGATCTGCCGCCGGGCTGCAAGTTTGCCCCGCGTTGCCTGGCGCGCCTTGAGCACAACCTGGCGATTTGTAATGAGCGCGAACCCGACCTGATCGAGTATGAACCGGATCACCTCGTGCGTTGCTGGCTCTACCAGAATCCACAAGGAGAAATCCGATGATTGAGGCACAAAGGCAATCCGGTTACGACAATGCGAAGAAAGACCTGGTTGTCGTGAAGGACATGGTCAAGCATTTTCCTATCCGCGGCGGACTCTTACAGCGTGTTCAGGCTTACGTGAAGGCCGTCGATGGGGTCAGTTTCACCATCAAACAGGGAGAGACGTTAGGGCTTGTCGGTGAGTCTGGCTGTGGCAAAACGACGGTCGGACGCACGCTGCTGCGCCTGACTCCGCCGACCAGTGGGCAGGTTCTTTTTGAAGGTCGCGACATTTTCACGCTGCAGGGCAAGGCGCTCAAGGACATTCGTAAGGATATGCAGATCGTTTTCCAGGACCCGTACTCCTCGCTGGATCCGCGTATGCCGGTGGGCGAGAGCATTATGGAAGGGCTGGTCGTGCATGGCATTGGATCGCCCGAAGAGCGCTGGGAGAAGGTCATTCACCTGCTGCGTATGGTCAACCTGGAAGACTTTCACGCCAAGCGCTACCCGCACGAGTTCTCCGGCGGGCAGCGTCAGCGAATCGGCATCGCGCGGGCGCTGGCGCTGGAACCGAAGTTCATCGTCGCCGATGAACCGGTGTCGGCGCTGGACGTGTCGGTGCAGGCGCAGGTGTTGAACATCCTCATGGACTTGCAAGACCAACTGGCGTTGACTTATCTATTCGTCGCGCACAACCTGAGTGTGGTGGAACACATCAGCACGCGCGTGGCCGTGATGTATCTCGGCAAGATGGTCGAATTGGCCGACCGCCACGAAATCTTTGCGCATCCCCTGCACCCGTATACGCGGGCGTTGATGTCGGCTATTCCGATCGCCGATCCCCGTAAGGCTGGCTCGCGTGCGCGCATTATCCTCGAAGGCGATGTGCCTAGCCCGATCAATCCGCCCCAGGGGTGTCACTTCCACCCACGCTGTTCCTATGCCATCAAGGGGTTGTGCGATCAAGAAGAGCCGGTTCTCAAGGATTATGGCTCGGGACACCTTGTCGCTTGCTGGCTGGTGGACAGAGACGCCGCTTAAATCCTTGCGTGGAGAGCAAAAGCGGAGGGTGCCCATCCCTCCGTTTTTTGCCATTGCCTTCTCAGCGTGCTTTCCAAATTTGCTAAGGCGGGGTATAATTTATTGTGAGAGGGCATACAACGATGCGCAAACAACCTGGCTTTCTAGGGGTGTTGTTCGTGTTGGTCATCGCGACCGGCTTGTTGGTCTGGTGGATCGGCTCTACGGCCAACAGCGACCGGCTGTGGTTTTTGCGCGCCTTCAACGAACGTGCCGACTGGATTTCGATCTACTGGGATGGCGATACCCACATGGTATTCCCCGAAGATGCGGCCTACGAAGAGATTATGTCCGCCTTTGGCGACGCCGTGGCGCATTGGGTGGACTATGAGGGAAATGTGCGTCTTGCCGACGATAGTCTGGAACGTTATCGCACCGCGGGGCGTTTTCTGGAACTGCACTACAACAAGTCTGTTCAGGTCCATACCCGGCATCTCTATCCCCGGGCACGATGCTTTTTTGTCCCTCTCACGGGAACTGACGCGGGTTTGCGCCGGGTGTTCGCCGGATGGAGTGACACGCCATACGAGGTCGCCTTGAATGTCAGCGAAGCGCGGTTTGCGCGCTTGTTGGCGGCGGTCGAACGGGCCGTTTCTGCTGAGTAGGGGAACAATGGTCGATTCACAAGCGCGTATCCTGGTGGTCGATGACGACCCCAAAATGATTCACCTGGTCAAAGAGGTGTTGGATATGATCCCCTGCGAGACGCTGGTCGCCGACGAGGGGGAGGGGGCATTGGCGCTTCTGCACCAGGAGTTGGTAAAGGCCACGCCGGTTGATGCCGTGTTGTTGGATGTGATGATGCCCGGCGAAGACGGCTTCCGCATTTTGGAGCGGATGAAAGCCGATGTGCAGTTGGGACAGATCCCCGTGATCCTCATTACCGGCCTGGACTCCATTCCATCAAAGACGCGCGGTCTCCAGATGGGGGCCGATGATTACATCATCAAGCCTTTCGATCCCCAGGAATTGCTGGCCCGCGTGGGGGTGGTGCTGCGTATCCGCCGGACAGAGCAAATGCTTCGGCGGCGCAACCAGGAATTGGCGGCCCTCGATGACATCAATCGTATGGTGTCCTCCAGCCTGGATTTGGACGAAGTGCTGGCTTCGGCGTTGGAAGGTCTGGGGCGCTTGATCGAAACGGATGCACTCGCTCTGGTACTTAATGACGAAGAATCCCAGGCGTGGGTGGTGCGGACGGCGCGCGCGCAGTCCGGGATCTGGCTTGAAGGCCGTGTTGTTCCTGCTGACGATGCTGTCTTGCGCGGCGTGGTCGCCGATAGCCGCTCTATGTTGTTCCGGGCGGTGCGTGAAGGGTTTTGGAATGAGGCGCTCGCCTGCACGTCTCTGGACATTTTATGCGTGCCGTTGACGAAAGGCAGTGAGCGTATCGGTGCGCTGGTCGTGCTGAAGCAGGCGGCAGGCCTCGATGAGGAATCAATGCCACTGGTGGAGCACCTCGCGGCGACCGTCTCGGTGGCGGTCCAGAATGCGCGATTGTTCCAGGATTTGGAGTCCTTTGCCGAAGAAGTCGAGCGTTCTCAAAACCAACTGATCCAGGTCGAAAAGATGGCGGCGGTGGGGCGTCTGGCGGCCTCGTTGGCGCACGAGATTAACAATCCGCTTCAGGCGATTCAGAATAGCCTGCACCTGGCCTTACATCAAGGGCTGGAGGAGGAAAAAAGACGGCAGTTCCTCGAAATGGCGCAGCAAGAAGTGACCCGTCTGGTGCAGATCGTGCGCCGCATGTTGGATTTCTATCGCCCTTCATCGGCGATGCAGCCCCTGGATGTGAATCGCCCGGTGGAAGATGCCCTGGCGATTGCCGGTAAACGTCTGCAACAAGCGCACATCGAGGTGGTGTCGCGGCTGTCTTCGAATCTGCCGCCGGTGCGCGGCGCGCCCAACCAGTTGACGCAGGTGTTTCTCAACATCATTATCAATGCGGTGGAAGCCATGCCTGATGGCGGGACGTTGTGGGTCGGTAGCGCCTATCATGCCGAGCGTCGGCAAATCGTGGTCGCGTTCCGCGATAGCGGGCCGGGCATTGCGCCGGAGATGCGCGAGCATATGTTTGAACCCTTTCACACATCGAAATCGACCGGCACGGGGTTGGGACTGGCCATCAGTTATGGCATTATTGAGCGGCATGGAGGTATGATTGAAGTGGAAAGCCCTCCGGGGGCCGGGACGACATTTATCGTGCGTCTGCCGCAGCACTACGAGGAGGCTTGATGGACGATATTCGCATTTTAGTGGTGGATGACGAAGCAGCCGAGCGGATCACCCTCGGCGAAGTGCTGCGTCTTGAAGGCTACCACGTCACGTTAGCAGCCTCTGGTGAGCAGGCGCTTGCGATTGTGCGCCAAGAGCCTATGTTTGATCTGGCCATTCTTGACCTGCGCCTGCCGGGTATGGACGGCTTGCAGGTGCTGGACGGCATCCGCAGGATTTCTGCGGAAACCATCGTCATCCTCATTACCGGCTACGGCACGTTGGAGACGGCCGTCCAGGCGTTACGTAAGGGCGCTTACGACTTTTTGCTCAAGCCCAGTCCCGTAGAAGAGGTGTTAGTCGCTGTACGACGCGCGCTCTCGGAGTTGAAGGCCGGGCGTCACCGTCGTTTGCTGATCAGCCAGCTTCAAAATACGCTACAGGCTTTGGTGGCGACGACGGACGGCTTGATGGGTGTAGAGGCCCTGTCCGAGATGGAAAAGGGAGATGACGCCACCGTCGTCGGCGATATTCAGATTGATAAGGGTAAACATCTGGTGACGTATCGTGGGCAACCGGTCGAACTGACGCCGACGGAATTCCGTCTTCTGGAATGTTTGATAGGGCGGGCGGGCGAAGTTTGTACCCCGCAAGATTTAGTGCGCTGTGCGCAGGGATACGATACCGATGCCTGGGGGGCGCGTTCAATCGTTCGGGTTCACATCCGGCGGTTGCGGCGCAAGTTGGAACCCGATCCTGAAAATCCTCGCTACATTTTGAATGTGCGTGGTGTGGGGTATCTATTTGCCTCTTCGCCGGAGCAGGCGCTTACGACGCTGGAAGAGTGATACATTTGCTTTACCGGGAGTTGGTGTTAGAATTTAAGAGTCATTGATTCCTTGAGGAATCGGGAGGGTAGTTCATGGCAGATAAAGAAAATGTGGTGAAGATGCAGAAGCTACGTCGGACGGTGGATCGCTTGCGCAATATGCGCACCAGCGGAACCCCCTCGGTTATTCGTAAAACATCCTGGTTCGCGCGGCTCAAAGTACGTCTGGGATTAATTCCGATGCCGGATGGCGCCGAAGAGTAAGACTGTAAATTCAGTAGCATCATAGGCGAAACAAAAACAGCACGGTGTATCACCGCGCTGTTTTTGTTTGTTAGGTATCCTACCACCACAACAGGAACACGTTTTGAGCTGTCGTGCTCAAACCTCCATAGGTAACAACAGCGAGTACGACAATATTCGTGCCGGAGTGTCCTTCATTGACGGGTAATGAGACGCTAGCAAAACCGCGCTTATCTGTGATGAGCGTTTGACTGCTGCCAGGCAGAGTGACATTCACAGATTTATCGACAAAACTGATATTGACTTGTGCATTTTCTATCGGAGCGCCGCTGTTGTTGTCGGTCACCAGGACTGTCACGATCTGATTGCGCCGTGTACTCATAACTGAGTAGCGCAACGACACGACTGCGCGCAGTTTGGTAATCTCAGTCTGAATGCGGCTTTCACCAGGTGTTTCCGATAGCATATGGTCACGATACATATTGTAGTGGACAGATCCAAGATTGCCAACGGCTACGGTGTTAACAGGATCGTTGGGTTGCCATAGTAATTTTAGACGTTGGAAGTATTGGACAATCTGGCCATCCTCAAAGTACATTTCTGTGATCGGGTAGCCGAAGATATCTATACCGCCATGTTTATTGAAGAAATCGAGGAAAGCGTAAGACACGGTATGCCCCGTCTCAGGGAAAAAGACCTTGCGCCGTGAGCGTGGCGTTGGTTCGGGCACGGGCGGTTGCCGGTATTTTAACTCTTCCCCGAGCAGCCCCAATTGAACCTTGTACGGGACCGGGTTTTCCGGGTGCCATTCCATACGTGCTTTCTGGAAGTATTGCACTGTGAGTCCTTGATAGACAAACTCATCGGTAAGGGGATAGCCGAAGATCTCTAAACCGCCATACGTGCGGAAATAGGTATAGAATTCTCCCTTTACCAGATGCCCAGTCTCTACGAAGAACTCTTCTGTCTTACGTTGTGCGAGGCTGGTTTGTGGCGCAAAGAATCCTACCGCAATGGCGAGTAAGAGCACTATGCTTATCTTTCTAAAAAACCGTATCGATTTCATGGTCTCTCGCCTACAATTCAGCTGGTGCGTTCCAATCATTATGGTTGCATGTCCTTGCGTTGTTGGACTACAGTGAGTCTATATCTTATTTTACACGAAAATGACTCGTAATGCAATCCCATTACATGTTGCACGATGCGCGCGATTCATTCACCGCAGAGGTCGCAAAGCACGCAGAGAAAGCTTCTTTTGTATCTCTCTGCGGCCTCAGCGTGCTCTGCGGTGAGATATGGGTCATCACCGGCATTTTTCGATTTAGGACTTGACATAGAACAAATGTGCAATTATAATAAGTTTGGGATAACTTGGGATAACCGCAAACATTGTGCGTCAAAGTGGAGGTGGATAGTGAAAACGAAGAAGACGAAACTGCTCGAACGACAAGCCCAAATGTACGCTTTCTTGAGCGACTATATCAACACAAATGGCTACCCGCCGACCGTGCGTGAGATTGGAGAAGCGTTGGATATTCCTTCAACATCCCTGGTTTCCTATTACCTTAAGGGGTTGGAAGAGCGCGGCTTGATCGACCGCGAATCCTCCATCTCGCGCGGTATCCGCCTGGTCTCAAACCCATATCAGCCGAGTGATTTTTTGACCGGCAGCAGTGCGACACTGTCGATCCCCTTCCTGGGCTATATCGTCGCCAGCGCGCCCATACCGGTGGAAGCCCTCGACGGTACCGAGACAGTTGAGATCAATCGCGCGCTTTTTGGCCGGGATGTCAATGGGCTTTTCGCGTTGCAAGTTCAGGGCAATTCGATGATCGACGCGCTGATTCACGATGGCGACACCGTCATCCTGCGCCATCAGGATCGCGTCGAGAATGGCGAAATGGCTGCCGTTTGGCTGAACAGCAACGCCGAAACAACGCTGAAAAAAGTCTACTATGAGGGCGCGCGCGTGCGATTGCAACCTGCCAATCCCACCATGGAACCGATCTTTGTCCCGGCGAACGATGTGCGCGTCCAGGGCAAAGTGGTGATGGTGATTCGCCAATTGTCGAACTGACCTGTGTTGAGCGTGTAGGGCGAGTCGTTGGCTCGCCCTACCGCGACTTGTAAATCACCGGCAGGTAGCACTGCCATGGTTCCACGTTCAACCACAGCCGGCGTTCCCACCGTTGACCGGCGCCGTCCTCCAGGATGGCATCTACACGGATGGGGCGCTCCCATGTCCACGCATACAGTGGAACGGAGAGCACTTGCGTGTCCCCGACGCCAAGAGCGCCTTCCCACACCTTCAGGCCCCACCCACCTGTGGCAGGCAACTTCGCCGTATCCGGCGATGTACCCACCGTCAGCCACGCCTGCATTTTCCCCTCTGTCACGGTGCCTGGTCCGGCGTTGTGCAGCGCGAAGGCCAGCGACACCGGTACGCCGGCGCGCACCGTGGCCCATGCTGGCGACAGCCACTCGCTTGCCGACAAATCCGCGCCGGTGATGTGCAGAGCGGCTTCGCGCGCAAATGCAAAGCGCCATGTGGGCAGTCCCAGCGTGAGCGAAAGCGGGATGATTGTGCCCGGATCGCCTGTCGCGGTGACGGTCCAGGTGAAGGTCAACGGTGTATGCGGTTGCAACGCTCCACTCCAGGCCAGCGTTCGTGAGATGACAGCGTACTCCCACGTGGATGGCAAGGTGTCCACGGCAAGCGTCACCGCTGGGGGAAGTGTATGGGTGACGTTCACCGGCAGCATCTCCGGGGCGTCGTTGTGGAGGACGAGCGTGTGCGTCACGCACCCGCCGGGGAAGGGCGTTGTTGGCGTCACCGTCCACTGGCTCATTCCTAGCGGCGAAAGCCAGCCGGCGCCTTGCGCCAGCGCCGTCGCGCGCGTGTCGAAGGGCAACGTTTCCAGCGGGAAGGCGTAGAACAGCGTCCGCGAATTGGCAACCGCTTCTGTAGCGGCCGCTTCCGTGGCGGCGATGCCGAGCGGCTGTCCGAGTTGCCCGCGGATGACGGGCGCGGCATCGGGCGCCGGCTCGATGGCATCGGCCCAATTCCTGAAGGGGAAGTCCAGTTCAACCGGCCCCCACGTCCCGCCGGCAGGGTGGTCGGGGACGCCGAAGGCATAGGTGGGATTGAGGCTTTCATCCCAATGCCATACACCGAAACGCCGGGCTAGTGGGCTGTCGTCGTGTTCGTAAAGGAAATCTTGCGAAGTCAACAGCAGCCGCCCGCCATTGTCCAGATAGGCCAGCAGCGCCGCCGCCTCTTGCGCCAGAATCGGGGCATACCAATCGTAGCCGGTGAACCAGAGGATGATGGGGTAGCGGCGCAGGATGTCGAGGCTCGGCGACCGTGGGCCGGGGATGCTGCCCCGGTTTTCGGCGGTATCCCACACGTCGAAGGGGATGGCGCGCGCGGTCAATGCGCTGGTGTACCGCTCTTCCATCGGATACCAGCGGTCGTCGTCCACCAAAAGCACCGGCGCGGGCGTCTTGACGTTCAGGGTGATGGTTGTCGGCGTCGTCAAAAAGGGCGAAGCGGCCGTCACGGTGAGGGCGTTGCTGACGTTGATCCCGACCTCGGCGGGGAGGGTGATGACGGCGGTGAGTGTGATGGATTCGCATGCCGAGAGGATGGCCGTGGGGGGTGTCAACGTGGCGGGCCAGGCGGCGGAATCCACTGTGAGGGTGACGGGCGCGGCGAGGCCACCGAAGCCGGTGTGTCGCAGGCGCAGGGTGTGGGTGACAACGTGGCCTGGCAGGTCGATATGCAACGGATCGCTCAGATGTTTGAGTTCGAGTGCGACAGTCGGGGGCGATGTCATCAGCCAATCCAGACTGCGTGCGAGCACATCCGACCGCTGGTCGCGCGCGGCGATGGCCTCGTAGCCGAAGGAGAAGAACAGGGTGCGGTACGGTGTACAAACCGAAGTACTGACGCCGCCGCCGCTGCCGTCCGTATACTGCCAGAGCAGTCCTGCCTTGTCGGGATCGCGGACTTCAACAACGTCGGGCCAGGTTTGGTTGTTCGCCCCGTCGCCGCCTTCAATCGTCACCGTGATGCCGGAGAACGGCCCCAGGCCGGATAAGTGGCGGACCGGGGCGTTGTCCGCGACATAGCCGGTGCCGATAGTTTCCAGCAGGTAGGGTTGTGGGCCGGAGAGACTCCCCCCGCCGTCGTAATACGCCACGTCCTGCCCACTGAGTAGCAGCCGCCCCCCGCCTTTGAGATAGGCATCCAGTTCCATCCCGCCGTTAACCAATCCCGGTGCGCTTCTGGGCGATGACCACAGGACGATGTCATACTGCGCGAGGGTGGCGCTGATGGGGGTTTCGGCGGGCGGGTATTTGATGCGGTGCTCGTCGTAGGTATAGGCGAGCGCGTCGAGAGCGGCTTTCCAGTAGGAAGTCTGGCTTTCGTAGTACCACGCACCCTCGTCGATCAGCAGCAGTGTGGGTGCGGGGGTGAGGACGAAGTCGCGGGTGCTGGTCTCGCCGGCGACGACGCTGACGGTGGCGGTGATCACGCGATAGCCCGATCCACGCGCAGCCACGGTGTAGACGCCCGTGGGCAGCTTGAGGCCGTAATCGCCGGAAGCGTTAACGGTCGTCGTGACCGGCATGCCGAGCGTCTCCAGGGTGACAGTGCGTGTGGGGGCGGCGTTGGTCCCGGCGACGGTGACGCGCCCTTGCAGGGTCCCGGTGGGCAGCGGGATGAGCGTGAAATCGAGCCGCTGCTGCGTTCCGGTGAAGACGGGGATGTTCCGCTGCGTGGCGGACAGGTAGCCAAACGCCGAGGCCGTGACATCATAGACGGCGGGAAGCAGTCTCAGCGCATAGTTCCCGGATGCGTCGGTGATCGTGTGCGCATGATTTCCATCTGGATTGCGCGGCGCGGCGACGAGTATGGCATTGGCAATCGCTTGCTGGTTGGGGCCGGCGACGTTGCCCGTGATCAGCCCGGCGTGCGTGGCAGCGGCGACCGCGGCGAAAGCGTCGATACGGCCCCAACCGCTGTCGTTGTTGGGCAGCGGCAGCGCCAGGGGGATGGCGGTCTGGGCGATGAGGTCGGTGATTTCCGTGACAGAGAGCGTGGGATCGGCGGAGCACAGCAGCGCGACCAACCCGGCGACGTGCGGTGTGGCCATCGACGTGCCGTTGCTGTGCGCGTAGACACCCCCCGGAACAGAAGAGAGAACGTTGATGCCCGGTGCGACGATGTGCGGTTTCACCTCGTCCCACGGCGACGGCCCGCGACTGGAGAAGTAAGCCACGTCGTCATCGGGGTCGCTGGCGCCGACGGCGAAGACGCCTGGATTGCTGGCGGGTGAGCCGACAGAACCAGACGTAGGACCGCTGTTACCCGCGGCGAACAGCGGCATAATGCCCGCTGCCTGCAAGAGCGCGATGTCTTCTGCAAAGGTGGTGCTGGAACTCACCGTCGAAGACCATGAGTTGTTGACGACGTCAGGCGCCAAAGCCGGATTGCCGCCGGGCGCTAGCAGCCATTGAAACCCGGCGTGAATCCAGGAATCGTAGCCGTAGCCTTTGCCGCTGAGCACTTTAACGCCGATCCACCGTGCTCCCGGCGCCACGCCGATAGCGCCTGCCCCCACTGCCGTCCCGGCGACGTGTGTACCGTGACCGTAATCGTCGTAGGGATACAGGCCCGCGTTGACGGCATCGAACCATGAATGAGTGTGATCGAGCAATCCGTGGCCCAGGTTGCCCCGGTAGTTGTTGCTCAGGGCCGGATGCAGCATGTCCACACCGGTATCCATAATCGCTACGACGGCGTCTGTCCCAGAGATGCCCAGCGTGGCCCAGACTTCGGGAGCGCGGATTTGCGTCAACCCCCAGGTGGGCGTCGTGACGGTCGCGTTTTCGGGGACGAGGACCTGTTCGGGGGTGATGTACTGCTCGTAGTGATCCAGGCGAATTTCTGCCACGTCCGGCGAGGCGATCAACCGGCGCACGAAATCAGGGCTGGTCGTCAACGCCGTGGCGCGGACGATCCACAAATCCTGTCGCGCCAGCACCTCGCCCTGGCGCTGGGCTTCGGCGAGAAGTGTGGTCACGGGTTCTAGGGCGTCGTCAAAATCGTCCTGAAGCGATTCGACCAGCAGTGCGTGCGAAGCTGTATTCGCCGTTTCTGCCGGCGGCGTGGCGCTGCTTGCTCCTGCCGGGCGCAATTTCACAATGACGCGCAGCGGCGTCTCCGGGTCTGTGTCCAATGCGCGCAGCACGTCCGGTTCGACGATAGGGGGATCGGAGGCCGTGGTTGCTGCGCTATTAACCGTCGGCGCAGCCGGCCACAGAGCTGAGAGCACTATCAGGATAATTGTCAGCCGCACCAGTTTTTGCATAGTAAAACTCCTTAGTCAACCGTAAAAATATCCAAAATTTGAAGCCCAAATCTAAATACAGGATAAGGATTGTTTTTTACGCTATTTTTCGCATAGTAAAATATTGTGACTCGCAGTCAAAGTGCCAAAGTTCGAAATCGACAGTCCAAAACCGTGTTGGGGTATTATACAACGCTTTATGCTGCCTGCGTGTAGGTTAAAGGATGAACATGATCGCAGTCTATTGATATATCTCTATATGGGGTTTCTCTACTTTGCATCGCGCCTAACTTGGGCTAGAATGGGAGTAGAGATGTGGATGGAGGCGGGCAGGATGATCGAAGTCACCGACTTGACGAAAACATTCGTGACCACGGAGAAGCAGCCGGGCCTGCGGCGCTACGAATGCGGCAACCTCGTCACTACGCGCGTAGGAATTCAACCGCGAATCACGTGAATTTCCGCTAATATTTCGAGAAAAACTCGCGTGGATTGGCGAGATTCGTGGTTTGCTCTTGAAGGAGGGATAAGATGGCGATAGATGTCCATGCGGGTCAGAGTTTTCCGCTGGGGGCGACGGTATACCCGTGGGGGGTGAACTTCTCCGTCTTCTCCAAGAACTGCGACGCGGTGGAGCTGTTGCTCTTCGATGACGTGGACGCCGCGCGGCCCTCTCACGTCATTCACCTCGATCCCCAAAAGCACCGCACGTTTTACTACTGGCATGCCTTTGTGCGTGGGATTGGGGCCGGGCAGTTGTACGGCTATCGCGTGCATGGGCCATTTGTGCCGGAGCAGGGCCTGCGCTTTGACGGGACGAAAGTCCTGCTCGACCCGTACACGCGCGCGGTGGCGATGGGCGCGCACTACGACCGCGAGGCGGCCAAACGGCGCGGCGACAACGCCGCCCACGCGCTGAAGAGCGTCGTCGTCGATACGCGCGCCTACGATTGGGAGGGCGACTGGCCACTGGTGCATCCATACGCGAGCACCGTCATCTACGAGATGCACGTGGGTGGGTTCACCAAACATCCCAGTTCGGGTGTCGCGCCGGAGAAGCGTGGGACGTATGCCGGCGTGATCGAAAAAATCCCCTACCTCCAATCGCTCGGCGTCACCGCTGTGGAACTACTGCCGGTGCAGCAATTCGATCCGCAGGATGCGCCCAGGGGTTTGAGCAATTACTGGGGGTACAGCCCGCTTGCCTTCTTTGCGCCGCACCAGGGATATTGTCACAACAGCGATCCATTGGGGCCGGTGGATGCTTTCCGCGACATGGTGAAGGCGTTGCACCGGGCGGGCATCGAGGTGATCCTGGATGTCGTCTTCAATCATACTGCCGAGAACGATCACACCGGGCCGACGCTGTCGTTCCGCGGATTGGAGAATCGCGCCTATTACCTGCTCCAGGAGAATCAGGCGCGTTACGCCGATTACAGCGGCACCGGCAACGCGATCAACGCCAGCAACTCAATCGTACGGCGCATGATCATTGACTGCCTGCGTTACTGGGGCGCCGAGATGCACGTCGATGGCTTCCGCTTCGATCTGGCTTCGGTGATGTCGCGTGACAAGCGCGGGCGTTTGCTCGAAGACCCGCCGATTTTGTGGGAAATCGAGTCGGATCCGGTGCTCGCGGGCACGAAGATCATCGCCGAGGCGTGGGACGCGGCGGGACTGTACCAGCTTGGCTCGTTCATCGGCCACCGCTGGGCGGAGTGGAACGGGCAATTCCGCGACGACGTGCGCCGCTTCGTCAAGGGCGACGAGGGAACGGTGGAACGGTTGGCCGCGCGCATCGCCGGCAGTCCGGACCTCTTCCCGCAGGAGGATCGCGAGCCGAACCGCAGCATCAACTTCGTCACCTGCCACGACGGGTTCACACTCAACGACCTGGTCTCCTACAACAAGAAGCACAACGGCGCAAACCTTGAGTACAACCTCGACGGGGCCGACGCCAATTTCAGTTGGAACTGCGGCGTCGAAGGTCCGTCGTTCGATCCAGAGGTCCAAGCGCTGCGCTTGCGGCAGATCAAGAACTTTATCACGATTTTGTTCTTTTCGCAGGGCACGCCGATGGTGTTGATGGGCGACGAGGTGCGGCGAACACAGCGCGGGAACAACAACGCCTATTGTCAGGACAATGAGATCAGTTGGTTCGATTGGGACGATGTACAGCGTCACGCGGGGATTCTGCGCTTTGTGCGCCAACTCATCCAGTATACGCAGGAGCTGGAGGTCTTCCGTGAAGAGCAGTTTTGGTCCACCAATGCCAACAACCATGGGACGCGACTGACCTGGCACGGCATCCACCTGGGTCAACCAGATTGGCGGTCGATATCGCACAGTCTGGCGTTCGAATTGCAGCATCGGGCATTTGATGAGCATTTACACGTGATGCTCAATGCGTACTGGGAACCACTCACATTTGAATTGCCGCCGTTGCTCGAAAATGTGCATTGGCGCCGCATTATCGATACCGCGTTGCCTTCTCCCGACGATTTTTGCCTTCCAAACGCGGCGCCTGTGATTGAAGACTACTATTATCGCGTGACAGAGCACAGCATTGTTGTGGTTCAGGCGCTAGACGATTCGGACTGACGATAATAGGTGAGCAAATCCATCTCCGAGAAGAGAGGGGTTCCTTTTTGCAAGGCGATTAACCATAATAAGTTTTGTCGTTTTTTTACCCTTCACCGACACTATCACTTCTGCTTCAATCTGTTCGACGCTGTCAGGCCAGACGAATTTCTCAAGGCAGCACGGTTTCGAAAAGTATCCACTTTTTACTATGGGCTGTATGAAGGAGGTAATCCATGCAAGTGAGCTTGAATTTTGTGACCCCACTTTGGACGGCGGATGCCAGCAAACATGCCAACCGCGTACAAGTGACCGGGCTGCTGGGCAGCCTGCGCTGGTGGTACGAGGCAATTGTGCGCGGGTTGGATGGATATGTCAGCAACCCCACGACGGATGAAAGAGAGTATCGCTGCGAGTTTGGCAGCAAAGCTTACCAGGATACCTTGCGTCATGGGAACGCAAAAGCGGAAGCTTTAGCCGCAGGGTTGAAATCGTTAGGGGCTGTGGAATATCTCTTTGGCGCTACGGGTTGGGCGCGTTTGTTCCGTCTCCAGGTTGTCCATGTAGAACGAACACCGCTACATTTCCGCACGACCTTGGATATCAACAAGAACTGGCTAAGAAAGGTTTTCCAGGGTGACCCACAGCAAGGTGATAGTATAGAGGCGCTAGAGGTACCCTATGGTGCAGCGACCCTCAATCTTGTGTTACGGGGTCACGACACTGATTATGTGCAGTCGCAACTGGCTCTATTGTTCAGATTCATCGTTGAGTATGGAGGACTGGGAGCGCGACTACAGCATGGGTTTGGACAGATCGCTGATTTAGTATTGCCGCCGAAACTGGCTGAGACCTCAGTTCAGGAGGGTCTGAGGCTGCTCAAAACTAAATTGGAAGGTGGGGGATTATGCCAAACTGCTCCGATGCAATCCACAGCTTATGACTTGCGTAATTTTTTCCACTTGACGTATTACCTGCCCCCACATGTCTTACATCGCTTTATGCGGCCTAATGCACATTGTGGCAATGTCACGAAAAAGACAGAGGATAGGTATATCCCTTGCGCCTTTGATCTGCGATACAAAGGCGAAGCGCCTTTGGGACTGCGGCGCTGGCTACGAGACGAGAAAGGCTGGCAGGAGAGTGATGATCCATCAATGCTCGGACCGTTGGATAACCTCATGGGGCCGCGCTCTGAATGGAAAAATGCTTATGGCAAGACGGTCAAAGTTAGCGATGACTTACGCACAGCCAGTCATATCTGTTTTAGCATGCCGCTGAAGGAAGATACAGACTATCGCCTGGTAATTTTTGGTTTTGCTCCACGAGCGATAATTGGTGTGGAAGAGTTGTGTTCTTTGTGTGAGGAGTATATGCAAGTAGTCTTTGCAGCATCTCCGAGTCAGAAAACATTCGGACGAGATTTGCTTGAGTTGACTTCAGGAGGTATTCAATGAGCTATGAATTTCTGGTCAATATACTTCCCTCAGCAGAGGCCGAAGCAGACAACAGCAAGCAAACTGCACGTTATTATGCTTCGAAAATAGAGGAGCGGAAAGACGCTGAGAGTATTCGTGAAGAATGGGCCAGGCATCGCCTGGAACAACGTAGGTTGGATGTCCCAGAGTGGTCGTTTTGGCCGTGGATGGTTGCGCCTACTGTAGATTTGACCGTGTTGCCGGATTACACGCTGTTTATTCAATTCCGTTTTCGATTGTCTGGCGCGTATCTCTCCAAAGATGAACGCGCTTTTTATATCATTGACAATCCATTGCGGCGGGACAAACTCTCACAATTACCTTGCGTTGCCCCAACAGCGTGGAAAGGAAGCTTACGGGCTGCTTTGGACAAGCTGGCAGCCGACGATGCTGGGGCGCGTCCAGTCATCCAACGCTTGCTCGGCAATGAAAAGGAAGAACAAAAGGAATTTGTCGCCGGGCGGCTTCAGTTTTTTCCTAGTTTCTTCACCGAACAAGGCGTAGAAATCATTAATCCACACGACCGCGAGCGTAAAGTAGGCAAAAACCCCATCCTTATGGAAAGTGTGCCGGCCGGCGCAGCGAGCGTTTTCTCACTGCTGTACTTTCCTTTGGTGCAATGGAAGCATCACAGAGACGATGAGACCTTGTTAGTGACAGTAGCGGAAGACTGGGAAGTGTTGGCAAAAGCACTGCCGTTGCTTTTCTGTACTTATGGATTTGGCGCAAAGACAAGTAGTGGACACGGTATAGCACATGAGAAATTCGCCGCTGAGAAGGTCAAAAAACATGACCGCCAGCCTGCCGGACGGATAGTAGCGAAGTTCGCCCCAATTCGCAAGCCTCTAGTGGCCAGTCAGTTCGAAGAAGAGTTTGGTTCCCTGGATGAGTGGACCGCAGTGGAATGGCAGGAGTTATTGGAGCCGCCGGATTTTGCGCGATACCAGACCGCCATTGCGGCGCAGGAGTACCAGGGGCGCATCAAGGCGGCAGGACAGGTCGAAAGTGAGCCGGAAACCTTTGCCGATTTACAACTGACCCTGCGTGATTGGGCTGCTGAAATACGATTATTGACCACTACAAAAGGAGGTCACCATGCCTGAATCCCTCTTGGAACGCGCAAAAGCGAACCGCGAGACCGTCCTGCTGGCCGAACTCGGCGCCTGGCTGCACGATTTGGGCAAGCTGAGCCGAGGTTTTGTGGAGAGTAAGACCGATGCGGCGTATGGTGATGTAGATGAAGAGGCAATGTCCCCACCTATCGCTGGCGCAGAAAGAAAACCCAACCCTTGTCCGGAAAAAACGGCTTGTAGTGAGCCGCCTGAAGTGAAATGGGTGCATGGTTGTGTGTTGAAATACGATTCTGAGGCAGCAGGAAACCCGTTAAGCGACCAGCTAAACGCCTGGATGATTCAGCCGCATCCTACCCCGCTGGGAGATTTGACGTTAAGCCTCCTAATTAGCGAACATCATCGCAGTAGCAAATCGCACTTGCTGAAGTTGCTCAAACAAGCCGATGGCAACGATTCAGCTGAGGATCAGTATAACGCCGCTGACTTATCTCAGCCAGCGCCAGTGCAGAGCACTACCGTGTTTGGTTGTGAGGAACCCCTTGCATTGGTAGAACTGGATGATAAACGGCAAGCATTATACCCGGAACTTGAAGCTTTGCTATGTCAACCAGATACAGATTTCCCATCTTTTGACCGCACACACTTATGGAAAAAGCATTTGGGGGCGGTATTTCGCTTGAGCCTCGGCAAAACCCAACGCGCCGCCAACGACATACGCCTGGACCAGCACGTCTGGGGTGTCGCCAGTCGCTTCAAAGCCTTTGTGGCGCGCGATCTGATCAATGAGCTTTTGCCGGAAGAAGAAAGAAAACCTGGCAAAAGTAATGCCTTCCGCCTTCTCACTGTGCAATGGGATTCGTGGGGAGCCATTACCCCCTTCGCCCGTCTCTCTGACGTCGCGGGACGCGCGGCATTGTTGGCGGACGTGCGTGATGCTTTGCGCGATGCCATCGAGACGGAATATGCCATCGGCAACCGCATTTACGAGGACGACGATGGCATTCACTTCCTGGTGGCCGATCTCAAGTGGGAGGCAGAGATAGAACAGGGGAAGACAGAGAAAGATGTGTTGTTCACGCGGGTGCGCGAGATTGTCAATGCAAAGAGCGGCGGCGAGCTGCTGCCGGTTGTGACGTTGAGCGACCCGACCGAGCACGTGACCCTGCTGGCGCGACAGATGGCGGAGGCACGTAAAACACTGCCCGTCGTCGGCGCGCCGGAATGGGTAGCCACCTGGCAAGGGGATATTAAGCCGGAACTCTGCCCGGTATGTCATCAGCGCCCATCGCCTGGAGACGCTTCCTTGTGCGATTGGTGCGCGAAACGACGCCGGGCAGGAGCGCAACAGCGGCGAGAGCAGAGTGGGACGTTCCAAACCGGTGAGATTGCCGACGCACGCGGCAAAACGGCGCTTATCGTCGCCCGTTTTGACCTGGAGGATTGGTTGAAGGGTGACCTGCTACATACGTTGTTCATTACTTCACCACAGGATGTGGCGCAGAGCGAGGATATTGTAGATGCCCTAGATTGGAATTGGCAACGTCTGGGCACACTGGTTGCCCCAACAGAAGCTGTGCAAGCAGAGCTAGCAGCGTATGAGGCCGCTATAAAGCAGGCTAAATCTGCTCTGCAAAGCAAGTGCGCTAAACTGCACAACCTCCGCGAGAACAATAGTAGAACGGTAGAGCAGGAAGCTCAAATTGCTATCTTTGAGGAAGAAGCACAAAGTCTCTATACGAAGCTTCAAGAGGCTCAACAGCAACCGCTTTCTACTGAAGCACGCATCGCACGTTATCTGCAGAAGTACGGTCGATTGAGCAAAGCATTGAAGATTGCTGCGGGGATAGCTAAGGATTACTATCTGCCAGATAATGATGCGCTTCTACTTGCTGTCACTCGCAAGAACCTCTCAGCGGCACGGTTGTTGCGTGTCTGGCAAACCACTGAAGAATTCTTACAAGACCAGGCCAAGGCGCTGAAAACCGCTGTCGGCCCGGAGCGCCAGCGCGCCGTTTTGACGTTGTGGGGCACCGCGCCGAAAAAGGGTTACTACACTGCCGACCTGCCCACTTTGGGTACGATTGAAATCCTGGTGCGGGGGGATGGAAAAATCCAAACGACGACCCCTGTGACGACGGAACAGATCGAAAGCCTCCGCGCGGCAGCGGCAACCGGCGCGCCGCTGCGATTCCAGGCGGGAGAAAACAATGCCGCGCTCGGCGGCGATTATACCATTGTGCAGGTAGACAAAGAACCTTACATCCCCTTCCAGGTCATCACCGCCAGTCCTAACCTGCTGCTGGCAATGGTCCCCGCCGATAAGGCGTTGGCGATTGCGCAGGAGATGCAAACCGCCTATGCTGCGGAATTCAGCAAAGTGCAGGGCCGACTGCCATTCCACGTGGGGCTGGTCTTTATGGATGCGCACTATCCGATGTTCGCCGCGCTGGATACAGCCCGCCGCTTTGCGGAGACGTTCGACGACCTGGGGAACCTCTGGACGGAAGCGAAAGTAACAGCGATCGAGACGCATCCCGCATCTGCCGGCGATGGCGAGGACTATACACTGCACATGGAGAGCGACCGCTTTGGAACCTGGCAATGGCGTGTGTCAGCGCGTTTGGGCAACGATGCGCCGGATTACTATCACCCTTACATGCTGGTGAGAAACGGCGATAACCTGAAAGAGCGCGGGATGAGCCTGCTTGGCCCTTACGGACGCTGGGTACACGTCTCGCAAGTTCAAGCGGGCGATACCATCGGCTTTTTGCCCAATTTGTTCGATTTTATCTCCCTGGATACGGTGAGCCGCCGCCTGGAGGCGCACTTGAGCGCCGATCCCGAAGCGCGCAACCGCCGCCCACACCCGCTGTTGGGCGCGCGACACAGCCCGCGCCCCTATCTGTTGGAGCGCGTCGGCGATCTGGCGCACGTGTGGGAGACGATATGCGACGTTCCCGGCATGTCCGAATCGCGCTTACAGGCGGCGACGACGTTGCTCGCTCGCAAGTGGGAGGCCTGGGAACTGGCGAAGAACTCCGACGGCGCACGGGCTGAGCCATATCGCTGGTTAGTCGGAAAGACCGTGGCGCAGGATTTCAATGGAAGTGAGGTTATCCATCATGCAATCCTCAATGGATCGTATTTCGATGTGATTGACCTGTACCGGCACATTCTCAAACAACCCATCCAAATATCAAAAACGCAAACCAAAGAAGAGGAGGTAGCGTAATGGCAGCAGGACCCTATTCGCAGAAAGTGTATTATAGTCTGGCACTCGACCCTATCCACATTGGCATGGGCGGCTATCGCCTGGGCGAAGTGGATTTAACCATCGTCCGCGAGCCGGGGACGCGCCTGCCCAAGATTCCCGGCTCCAGCCTGGAAGGCGCCAGCCGCGCCTATACCGCGATGCGCGCGCAGAACTACCGCCGCCCGGCGAACCTCAAGCCGAGTTATGACCCAGATACCGGCCAGATCAAGCCGCCTGAACCCGCAGACGAGACACCATCGGGTATTCTCGGCAGTTGCGCCGGAAAAGGAAAAGATGACAAGGATAAGGGGGAGTATTTCACGCACTGCGGCGACATCAACTGCCCGGTGTGCGTGACCTACGGGTTCACCATCGGCCCGCAGAACCGCAGTTTCCACGGGATGGCGCAGTTCTACGACGCGCAGATTCTTTTATTCCCGGTTCACAGCATGGTCGGACCAGTGTGGGTGACGTCAGCGAGCGCGTTGGCAGCGACGGGACGTAAAATACCGGATGGTTGGACTGTCAACGGCGATCAGATTCGCACGGTGGATGGATTGGTGGCCAGAGTCGCCGGCAGGCGCTGGGGGCTGAACCTGGGCTGGCTTTTCCTGGAAATTGCCGGCGCGAACTTGAATACGGCGGCGTTATGGCAGGGGTTGGGGTTGCCCGCCGGCCTGGAACAGATCCAGCCGCGCCTCGTGTTGCTCCCTGATGCGCTCTTCAGCCTGGTGGTCAACAACAACCTGGAAGTGCGCACGTCCGTCTCCATCGATCCGGCGACCGGCGCGGCGGAGGAAGGCGCGCTCTTCACCTACGAGGCGCTGCCGCGCGGGACGGTGTTGCAGTTTCCCGTCACATTTCACAATCCGCAGCACTACGTTTTTCCGGTCTGGGACGAACGGGAAGAGAAAGAGAAAACGAAGCTGACGCCGTTCCCGGCAAGCCGCACTCCCGATTGGGTCAGGGCGCAGGTGGAGAAGGGCCTGCGGCTGATGGAGTACCTGGGCGTGGGCGGGATGAACACGCGCGGCTTTGGCCGCCTCAAGGTGCTCAACCTGGACGCGGAAGGAGGGCAGTGAGATGGGTAACGCCAAACGCAATCTGGAAGCCGTCTGCGCCGAATATGGCAGTGCAATTGAACGCCGCAAGGGCGGCGACAAAGAAGCCAAGCGCCTGGAAACCATCATCCGTAACGCACTAGGGGTGTTGCGTGAGGACGGCCTGTTCGCGTTCTATCTGTTTCTCCAATATCGCAAGAAAGAAGGCGGAGAAATTATCCGGGACGAAATCCTTAACCTGTGGCGCGATCCTGCCGTTGGCCCGCTGCTATCTGGCAATGGCGGCGACCGCGAGCAGGTCATCGACCTCACCGATGACTTGACCGCGCTGCTTATGGCGCGCGAGGTAGCGGAGCGGACCTTGATCTACGCGCTGTATGGCCTGCGCGGCAAGGAGTAGGGCGATGGGCTGGCAAGCCGTAACCTTAACCTATCGCGCGACCGCGCCGCTGTTGCTGGGCGATCATCCCCTGGGCTTCATCCAGCGCACGCGGCGCTTTATCCCTGGCTGGACGCTGTGGGGCGCGCTGACGGCCACCCTGACCCGCGCTTGCTTCCCCCAAGCCGATGGCGCGCGCTACGAGGCCGTGGGGGCTTGGGTGGCCAACAACCTGCTCACCTCGTATGCGTACCTGTTGGTGAAAGATCAACATGGGACAGAACAAGTGGCTGCGCCGCATTTCGAGGATGGGCGCTGGTGGTATGGCCCGTTGCCGGCGGCGCAGTTCGAGGCGCGCTTTGTGACCTCGCTAGGCCAGACGGCCATCGCGCCGGAGAGTATGACCGCCCAAACCAACACGTTGCACGAGACTGAGACGCTCTCAGCTTTCGACCTGGCGACGGGAGCGCCCGCGCGCTGGCAGTTCATACTGTACAGGCAAATCGGCGCATCACCGCATCAACAAATCAACAGCCAGGTCGTCGAGACGCTCGCAGGGCTATCGTGGGCAGAGGTGTTGGCCGCCTTGCAGATACTGACGGTAGGCGCGGAGCGTGGCTACGGTCTGGGCCGGTTGGAACAGGAATCGGCTGTCCCTCCGCGCCCGGCAGGTGACAATACCTGGCCTGTACCACTGGACTGGAACGATAAAGACAAAGTCCTGCGCGCTCACGTGAGTGTGGGCAATCTGGATGGCGCTCACGTGTGCGGGCGCGCCGAGGCTATCCCCTGGCGCTGGTGGAAAAACACCCCGGACGCCGACGGCAAATCGTGGGGGCCGGGCCAGCAGCAGAGCGTGCAGTGTTTCTATGTCCCCGGCTGTGTGGTGAAAAAAGAGGCAACATGGTCGCCGGTGGTCGGCCAGCACGGCATCTGGCAGAAGGGATAGGGGTATGAACTTTCATCCTATTTTGACGCCCCGCCACCCGGAAACCGGCCGGGCGCGCGCCGAGGTGCGCGAGAGCCTGTTTGCGTTGCTGGCGATCACCGTGGCGCTCGGAGCCATTCTCAACGCGTCCATCAACCATCTGGGCGCGGCAGTCGTGGGCGAATGGCGTTGGTGGGCCTGGTTGATCGGGTTGATTGTGGCCGGCGCGCTGCTGGTGGGGCTGGGCATCGCCCACGATGACCGGCGTGTCGGGCAGACGGAGACGGAGATCGAGCTGCTGCTGCCCTATCTGGTGCGCGCGCGCGGGCGGGTCGACCTGGGCGAGCGCCGGTCTTACGCCATCACGCTGGCGGCACGCGAGGCCTGGCGCGCCGCCTGGGGTGAAGCGGGGTTGGAGCTACCGGACGACGCCAAAGGCCCGTTTACCCGGCGCATCTTGCCCTATCACATGGATCTGACACGGTATCTGCTGACCGTGGGATTCGCCCGTTATGGCCGGGAACGCGATCCAGGCGCGGCCCGGCATAGCCGGCTGCGGCCGGCCATTCCTCAGGAGACGGTGCCCTGGGCCGAGTTGCCGCCGCGTCTGCGCGACAACCCCTTTGCCGGAGCGGTGGGGCGGGCCTGTCCCAAGGCGCTGTTGCTCCCTGCCGGCGCGCAGTTGACCGCGGATATGGAGGGGGATTGCCTGATCCGGTTGACGTGGCGCTGGCGGCGCTGGCTCCCCTGGGGACCGCGCGGCGAGCTGCGGCTGCGTTGGCTGGGACCGCTTTCCGAAACGAGACAGGAAGATAAACGTTATGAATTGCTCACCGCCCGGGTCCACCCCCTGGAGCCGGGGGTGCGCTGCCATGTGGTGGTCACCCGGCTGGCGGTGGAAGTGGACACACGCTGGAACTTCCTGGCGACTGTGGCGGGATTCCGTGATTGGGCGCTCAACCTGGCGCATCGCTTGCAGCAGCAGATGGATTACTCCGCCTGGTGGGAGTATTTGCTGCAGCGCACCATCGTGGACCTGGATTGGAAAATCGGCTGGATCGAGAAGGGCGGCGAACCGGGGATGGCCGAACGCCTGCGAAGGGTGGACGACCGCCTCGCGCGGTTGGAGGAATATCTCTGGCCGGATGAGCCGCCTACCGGCGATACACCCGGCGCATGGCTCAGCGGCACGGGGGAAACCCCAGTCGAGTCGTCAGATAGTCAGATAGTCGGGGGGCAGGCAAACGATCACGAAAGTGCTTGCGCCGGATCACAATCCGGCGCTGCGGGGATGGCGGATTGTGATCCGCCTTAAGCGGTGCAGTAAGGTTTTTTTCGAGGAGGCGTTATGTTATGTGCTGCTGTGATTCACCTGGAGGCGCTGACGGCGGGCGGGATTGTGATCCGCCTTAAGCGGTGCAGTAAGGTTTTTTTCGAGGAGGCGTTATGTTATGTGCTGCTGTGATTCACCTGGAGGCGCTGACGGCGGGCGGGGTCGCGGGCGCCAGCGGACGCGATGTGCATGGCCTGTGGTTTCACTATTGGCAAGCCGCGGACAGCCGCGTGGCCGACCAGTTGCACGCGCAACAGCAAGCGCGCCCATTCAGTCTCTCGCCGCTGTTGGGATTGGCCGAGCCGCGGCAAGGGCAAATCCAGGTGACGCCCGGCGCGCGGGCGTGGTTTCGCGTGGCGACGTTGACGGCGGAACTCTCTACCCGCTTGCAAGAGACCTGGTTGCCACGCTTACCGGAGACGCTGGCCTTTGGCGCTGTACAGTGGCGCGTGACCAACATTGTCACCGATGGGGCAGCGCATCCCTGGGCGGGAACCGCCGATGCCCAGGCTTTGGCCGAGCAGCGCCTGTTGGCGGCGGACCCACCGCGCCAGTGGCGTTTGCGTTTTGACACGCCGGCCGCCTTCCACGGCGTCAGCGGGCATCTGCCCTTTCCATTGCCCGGCGCGGTGGTCGGCTCCTGGCTGAGACGTTGGCAGGCCTTCGGTCCCGTGCTGTTGCCGGATGCGCTCGGCGAACTGGCCCAGCAAAAAATCGTGATCAGCAGCTACCGGCTGAAAACTGTGCCGGTGCGGGATGGCAAACGCATGACGATTGGCTGCGTGGGGCAGTTTACCTTGAACGCCGGGGCGCTCAAGCCCGGCGAACGGGCCGCGATCGACTTGCTGGCGGCCTATGCGTTTTGGGCCGGCAGCGGGCACCGCACCACGCAGGGCATGGGCATGACGCGCGTCGTCGATTGAGTGAGGGGCGGCGATGGGCCAGTTGCTTAACCGCATCCTGAACTTGGATAACCTCCGCGAGGCCTGGGAAGAGGTGGCGGAGAATCGCGGCATGGCGGGGGTCGATGACGTTTCCATCCGGCGCTGGCGGCGCACTTGGGAAGAACGGCTGGTGAATCTGGCGCGCGACGTGCGCGCCAACCGGTACAAGCCCGGCAAGCTGCGCGTTCGCCGGATTCCCAAGCGCGTCGGTAACGAATATCGCACGCTGCGCATCCCCACCGTGACCGATCGCGTCTTGCAGCGCGCCGTGCTGCAAGTCCTCTATGATAGTTACGAACCGCTGTTCTTGCGGTGCAGTTTTGGCTACCGGCCCGGCAAATCCCTGCGCAACGCCGTGCAGTACATCATTGTGCAGCGCGAGGCCGGCTTTACCTGGGTGCTCGACGCGGACATCGACGCCTTTTTCGATAACGTGGATCAGCCGCTGTTGTTGGACCTGCTCGCACAACAGATCGGGGATGCGCAACTTTTGCTGTTGATTGCGGGCTGGCTGGCGCAGGGACGCCCCAAGCCGGACCTGGCGCGCGGCATCCCGCAAGGCAGCCCGCTTTCGCCGCTGCTGGCGAACGTTTACCTGCACCCGCTCGATGTGGGGTTGACGGACGGCGGCTGGCGTCCCGTGCGCTACGCCGATGATTTCGTGGCCTTCGCTACCACGCAGGCGGAGGCCGAAGCCGCTTACCGCCGCACCGAGGCGCTGCTGGCCGATCTGCGGCTGCGCTACGAACCCACCAAGACGCGGATCAGTTCGTTTGCCGCCGGCTTCGAATTTCTGGGCGTGCTGTTCGAGGACGACGTTTACCGGTACAGGTGGGAAGACAAGCTGATCACCGTGGACGATACCACGGTGGATTGGCTCTTTGGCGACTATGGCCCGGAGTATTGATCGCGCCGGGAACTGTTCAGGTGTAGGGCTTGCCGCCCCCGAATCAGGGAACGAATAAACGAATTCAGGCCTCGGATCAACCAGAAACGCGCGTTAGCCAGGCGCCCATTCGTTTATTCGTTATCCGTGGTTTAATTCGGGGTCGGCTTACGTGCCTGAGTATTGATCGCGCCGGGAGGATGTGTGTATGCCGACGCTCTATGTGGTAGAACCGGGCGCGCGCATCGAAAAGGAGCACCATCGCCTGCTGGTGACCAAAGAGGACGAGGTGCTGCTGCGCGTGCCTTTGGTCCACGTGACGCAGGTGGTGCTGGTGGGCAACGTGGGCGTGACCACGCCGGCCCTGCACGCGCTCCTGGAGGCCGGGGCGCCGCTGTTGTTGGTACGGCGCAGCGGCGGTTTGCTGGGACGTTTGCTGCCGCCCACGCTCAAGAACCTGCCGCTGCGCCAGGCTCAGTACCGGCGCAACGACGATGCGCAGTTTACCCTCAAGCTGGCGCGCGCCATTGTGCAGGGCAAATTGCGCAATCAACGGGTGCTGGCCTTGCGCATCCTGCGCCGCCATCCCGAAGCCGAGCGCGCGGCGTTGGACGCGCTTTACGCGGCCGAGGCGCAGGCGGCCACCGCGCCGGATATGGCGACGCTTTTGGGGGTGGAAGGCAGCGGCGCGCGGGCCTACTTTGCCCTGTACCGGCAGGCCTTCGACGCGGCATGGCAGTTCGAGAAACGCACGCGCCGCCCGCCCAAAGACCCGGTCAATGCCCTGCTGAGCCTGGGGTATACCATGCTCGGCAACGTGCTGCTGACGGCGCTGGAAGCGGTGGGGTTGGATCCTTATCTGGGCTTCTTTCACACCGAAAAATACGGCCGTCCGGCGCTGGCCCTGGACCTGGTGGAGGAGTTCCGCGCGCCCTTTGTGGATTCGTTGGTGATGCGCCTGGTCAACTGGCGCATGCTGACGCCGGAGGATTTCGAGGAAGGCGAGACCGAAGGGGAAAGCACTGCGGGGGGTGCGGAGGACGCCGAGGTCGCGGAGGACGCGGCGCCGAGCAAACCGGCCAGGGGCGTCAGGCTGACCGAGCGGGGACTGCGCCTTTTCCTGCGCGAATTCGGCGACCAGTTGGAAAGTGAAGTGCAGGTAGCGCCCGGCGGGCGGGCGTTGAGTTACCGCAAACACTTTGAGGTGCAGGCCCGGCAACTGGCGCGTGTGGTCGCCGGAGAAGCGCCTGCCTACACGCCCTTTGCGGCGCGGTAAAGCTGCTTTTTGTATGAAAACTTTGCTCTTGCGAGCGCAATGATGGCCGAACGACAATTTATCGTGGTGGTGTACGACATCAGCAACGACAAACGCCGCACGAAACTGCACAACGTGCTGCTTGACTTTGGCGCGCCTGTGCAGTACAGTGTCTTTGAATGTCTGTTGGCGGAAAAAGACCTGGCGCGGATGAAGCAGGCCGTGCGGAAGGTCATCCGTCCGCGCGTGGACCAGGTGCGTTTTTATTACCTGTGCGCGGAGTGTGTGGGCAAAACCGAGGTAACTTCCGGGGCGGACGTGCTGCGGGGCGATACCAAGACCACCGTCGTCTAAACCGCGACGAGGGTGGGGGGTAGGGGGGCTTACATAGCTCGTCGCGCTCGCGGGGCGGCCTCCCCCCACCGCTATGGGTAAGGGAGGGTAGGATGGAGGGCAAAACGCCGCCAACCGCGACGAGGTCGGCCTCTGGGAGGCCGGGAACGCTCATCGCGGCAGGGTGGGAACGGCAAGGGCTGGTCTCTGCGCCGCGCCCACCCCCTAGCGGTGGCACATCGAAGGAGGTGAATACTATGTAAACCCCTACCTGTGGCCGTATCAATCGGGCAATCCCGTTCGTCGGGATGGAAACGAGGCTCAGGGGTCGTCGCCTCTTCGGTCACCACCGCGTATCAATCGGGCAATCCCGTTCGTCGGGATGGAAACATCGGTGTCCCACCGAT
>DYKY01000132.1 GCA_020722365.1 Thermoflexus sp. | reverse complement strand
GTACGTCACATCAGAACTAGTCATTCGTCACTAGGTTTCACCTGCAAAATGGATATGATAAGGGTTAATGAGGTTGAGGTTGGCGAACCAACAAAGTTGGTCCCAACCCAGATGGGTAAAAATCCATCGCACCTCTCCTCCTTTCCTTGGCTGGTGGCCCCCCGGACTCCCCCTCGCCGGGGGGCCAAGCCGTTAACAGGCAACGGATTGAACGGATCAAGCGGATTCCCCCCCTTTCCCTTCACCCGTCTGCCGTCTACTGTCTACTGTCTACTGTCTACCATCCACCGCCCAAATTGTATCGCGCCCTGCCTATGGTATAATGGAAACAATCATTAACCAGGAGAATAGGATGGCAAAGGGCTTCCTACAGCATATTTTCGGCGATGCCAATCGGCGGGCGATTGCGCGGATGCAAAAGACTGTACAAAAGATCAACGCGTTGGAATCGACGTTCCAACAGATGTCCCCAGAAGAACTCCGCACACAAACAAACACGTTTAAGGAACGCTTGCAAGCCGGTGAGACCCTGGATGACGTCCTCCCGGAGGCTTTCGCCGCCGTTCGTGAGGCAAGCCGCCGCACCATCGGCTTGCGCCACTATGATGTACAGTTGATCGGCGGGATGATCCTCCACGAAGGCCAGGTCGCCGAGATGCGCACCGGGGAGGGGAAGACCCTGGTCGCCACGCTGCCGCTGTACCTCAATGCGCTGCAAGGGTTAGGGGCTCACCTGGTGACGCCTAACGATTATCTGGCAAAAGTCGGCGTCCAATGGATGGGACCGGTCTACCACGCGCTCGGCGTCGAGGTGAGCGTGATCCAGTCCGGCGCGGGACGGCCCGACGAAGCCTCCTTCCGCTATGATCCTGAATATAGCTCTGCCGACGACCGCTACCAGCACCTGCGCCCCGTCACGCGCCGCGAAGCCTATCGCAGCGACATCACCTATGGCACGAACAATGAGTTCGGCTTCGACTATCTGCGCGACAACATGGTCATCGACTTGAGCCAGTGCACGCAACAGAGGTTGGCAGACCAACCTAACCAGCTCCATTACGCCATCGTGGATGAGGTCGACAGCATCCTCATCGACGAGGCGCGCACCCCGCTCATCATCTCCGGGCCGGCGGAAGAGTCCTCCGAACTGTACCAGCGCTTCGCCGGTCTCGTCCCCCGCCTGCACCGCGATGAGGATTACGAGGTCGATGTGCGCAACCAAACCGCCATCCTGACCGAAGAGGGCACCGCCAAGATCGAGCGTATGCTCAACATCCCCGAAGGGGAAAGCGTTTACGATCCCCAACACGCACATATGCTCGCTTATCTGGACAATGCGCTGCGCGCCAAAGAGTTCTTCGAGCGCGACAAGGAATACGTCGTGCGTGACGGTGAGATCATCATCGTGGATGAGTTCACGGGCCGTATGATGTTCGGGCGGCGCTACTCCGAAGGGTTGCACCAGGCTATCGAAGCCAAAGAGCACGTGGAAGTGCGCCGCGAGTCACTCACCTACGCGACGATCACGTTCCAGAACTTCTTCCGCATGTACGACAAACTCGCCGGTATGACCGGCACGGCGAAGACCGAAGCCGAGGAACTGCGCAAAATCTACGGCCTGGAAGTGACCGTCCTGCCCACCAACGTGGAATACCGGGCGCAATTCGGCGACTTGACCGAGCACACGGTGCCGCCCCAAGAATCGGGCGTCGCCTTTGCCGGCGTGTTGCCCGAAGGCCAGAACTACAAAGTCACCGTCTTCGACGGGCCAGATGGAGCGTCGTCCGACACGCCGAACGCGGCCTCGCATGGCGCGCCAACTGGCGTGCGCTACTACCGCCGCCTGGATATGCCCGATCAGATTTACAAGACGGAGATGGCGAAGTTCAAGGCTGTGATCAACGAGATCGCTGCCGCGCACGAAGCGGGACGGCCTGTGCTGGTGGGCACCACCGCCATCGAGACGTCCGAGCGGTTATCGAAGATGCTCAAGGCGCGCGGAATCCAGCATAACGTTCTCAATGCGAAGTATCACGAGCAGGAAGCCGTCATCATCGCGCAGGCCGGGCAGCCGGGCGCGGTAACCATCGCCACCAACATGGCCGGGCGCGGGGTGGACATCCTCTTGGGCGGCAACCCCGAAGGAATGACGCGCGATGACCTGCGCCGCGAACAGATCGACCTGACCCAGATCCGCTCGCAGGATTGGGAAGAGGCGTTCAAGATGACGCGCGAAGGCAAAGACCCGACGACCCGCTATCCAGAACCGTGGGCCAAAATCCTCTACGAGCGCGTGCAGAAGTGCAACGCCGATCGTGAGCGCGTCTACGCCCTGGGCGGCTTGCACGTCATCGGCACCGAACGCCACGAGGCGCGGCGCATCGATAATCAGTTGCGCGGGCGCGCCGGGCGGCAGGGCGATCCCGGCTCCAGCCGCTTCTACATCTCGCTGGAAGATGAACTGCTGAGCCGGTTCGGCGGCGAGCGTCTGCAACCGTGGATGGATCGCGCCGGGCTGGAGGAAGCCCCGCTGGAATTCGGCGCCATCGCCAAGGCCATCGAGTCCATCCAGGAGCGCGTCGAGGGCTACAACTTCGACATTCGCAAGCACGTGCTCGAATACGACGACGTGGTCAACAAACAACGCGAGGTCGTCTACAAAGAGCGCGTCAAGATTCTCAACCGTGAGGACTTGCACGACGACTTGCTAGAAATGGTTGAGTCGGAAATCCGCCGCATCGTCGAACCCAAAACACAGGGCGACGAGGACGAATGGGATATCGAGGGGCTGCTCGCAGAACTCCGCCAGGCGGTCCCGGCGCTATACAATTACACGGCCCAGGAGTTCTATGGCCTGACGCCAGATGAGATCATTGAAACGTGCGTCAAGGATGCCGACCGCGCCTATTGGCTGCTCAACCAGAGATTGGGTGAGGATGCCTACCACTCAATGCGCCAAGAGGAAGTCTCACTGCAAGCGCTCTCCGAAACGCCGCGACCGGATTATGCTATGATCGTCAAGACGGTCGATGCGCGCATCGGACGCGAGGTTGTCGCACAATGGTACGATCAGCCCATCCGCCGCATGCCCACGGAAATTGAAGGACAGGTCAAACAGATCGTCACGGACGTGGTGCGCGTTTTCCGAGACCGGCAGCTTATGCTGCAACAATTGGACGGGCATTGGATCCGGCACTTGACAGACCTGGACATGTTGCGCGAGGGCATCGGGCTGCGCGCGATCGGGCAGCAAAAGCCGATTGTGGCCTATCAGAAAGAGGCTTACGAAACCTACCAGGAGATGATGCGCTCGGTGCAGGCGCAAATCGTGCGCTCACTGTTCCTGATCCCGCAGCAGCCGCGCGCGCAGCACCGTATGGCAGGCCATCCACGCCAGCCCGTGCTCCGCACCAGTGGCGGCAGCGATCAGGCCGCGTCCAAGCCTATGCCCGTGCGAACCAGTGCAGGAGGTCGGAAACTCGGCCGCAACGATCCTTGTTTCTGTGGCAGCGGTAAAAAGTACAAGGACTGTCATTTGAAGGCGGATCAACGGGCAAACATCGTGCGCTACGTTACCCAGCAATAACGCACCAAAGACAACCCGACTAAAGACCATCGGACTAACGGGTGAGGGGCAGAATGATGAGAAGAGAGGACCTGACTGCACGTGTGATGAAGGATATGGATCCGGAGTTGTTCGACTTCTTGACAACTTATGTGGATTCGTTCATCAAGTGGGATCTGCTGCGGTTTTTTCACGAGAACCCGCATACGATGGATACCGGCGAGAACATCGCGCGATATGCCGGGCGCACTGCCGAAGACGTGCTGACCGAATTGCAGGACCTCGCGCGCCAGGGGTTACTCGTGGAAATGCCGGTAGAGAACATGCAGGTCTACATGCTGAAGGCTGATCCAACAATCAGAACACGCCTGCAACAGTTTGTCGAAGCAACACAAGATCGAGAATTCCGGCGCAAAGTTATCTATCACATGGTTCGGCACTGAGGAGGATGGCCATGCAAAATGAGAAGAGGGTCGCCACAGGCATCCCGGGGTTGGATGCGATGGTGAACGGCGGATTCCTGCCCCGCACCGCCAATCTGGTCGAAGGCGCGCCGGGCACCGGCAAGAGTACCTTGGGCATGCAATACATCTACGAAGGCGCGCGCCGCGACGAACCGGGCATCATCTTCACCTTCGAGGAGTTCCCCGAGCAGTATTACCGCGATGCGGCGTCGTTTGGGTGGGATTTTCGGGAATTGGAGCGCCAGAACCGGCTCAGGATCATTATGAGCAGCCCAGAGGTGACGAAAGCCGATTTGGAAAACGTCGGAGGAACCATCCAAAACCTGATCACCGAAATGGGAGCGCAACGGATGCTGATCGACAGCATCACGCACTTCGAAGGGCTGCGCCAGGATCCCGTGGAGTCGCGCAAGCTGATGTACGGCTACCTCAACGCGCTGAAACGGCAGGATTTGACGATGATCTTGACGCGCGAGACGACCCACCTCTTCGGCGAAGGTCTCGAAGGCCAGCTCGATGCCAGTATCCAATTTTTGGCCGACACCTACATTATGCTGCGCTACGTCGAAATCGAAAGCACCGTGCAACGTGCCATCGTCGTTCTGAAGATGCGTGGCAGTGGACACGACAGCACGATCCGCCAATACGCAATCGATGCGCACGGGCTAAAAGTGCTGCAACCCTTCGAGGGGCAGGAAGGGGTGTTGAGCGGATCGCCCAAACGGATGACCGAATCCTTTATGAAAGCCTTTGTGAGAAGGTAGAGCCGGTGTCCACTATCCCCCTGCGAATCATCATGGGCACTCTCATCTGGATAGGGATTATCGCCCTCCAGGTCATTCTGCTGACGATCGCGCAGTTCTTCGAGCGCACGTCACAGCAGCAAACGTGGTACCAGCTTTACCTGATTCCGATCTTGTTCACCGCCGTCGGCGCAATCCGTTACATGAGCCGGATTTTCACTCACCATTCCCAGCCGGATTTCGCCGGAGACCCACTGGCAGACGTTTTGCTTTTGGTCGCCGGACTGCTGTTGATTGGACTAGGCAACTTGCTCTACGAAAAAATGATGGGGGAACGACGCCATGACCGATACTGAAGTGCTCACTTCCCATCTGGGTACGGGGCTGTTGATCGGCATTCTCTACATCAGTTGGCTACTGCGGGTTCTGAGCCGTAGGATGAGCGAAGTGACCAAGATGCGAGCGTATTACCGTGGTTTTGATCTCGGCAGCGCCTTACTGATCGTCGCGACGTTAAGCTATATCCTTCAGTGTAACGCGGCACTGGCACAACATCCAACGATGGTCCTCAACGTCGAATTCACACTCATCGCTTTTTATCTTCCCCTGACGCTGGGCGTCACTGTCAATCTCGTGAGTGCGCTCATTTATTGGGGTTGGTTATTTCGACGATCGTAAAGGATCTGATTATGGTGGAAGACTCATTGAAAACATCACATGCAGCAGCTGCCACGCTATCAGGGCCGCCTCAAACTCCAGACACAGTATGGGGATGGGCACACAGTCTCCCCAAAATTGATCTACACCGCCATCTCGAAGGTTCGTTACGGCTGAGTACGCTGGCCGAGATTGCGTTGGAGCATGGCATCGACTTGCCGAGTTATGATGTTGAGCAACTCCGCCCCTACGTTCAAATCACCGATGACCCACCCGACTATCAACGCTTCCTGGGAAAGTTCGAACTGCTGCGGCATTTTTACACCTCCAAAGAGGCGGTGCAACGCGTGGTGCGCGAGGCCATCATTGATGCCGCCCACGACAATATCCACTACCTGGAACTACGCTTCAATCCTGAGGCCCTGGCGAACTCCCAAAACTTCTCGCTGAACGACGTGGTCGAATGGGTCAAGGAAACGACCCACGAAACGCAGGCCGAAACCGGCACCCGCACCTGCCTGATCTTGACCATCCCCCGCAGGGAATCCCTCAAAACGGCCCACGAGATCGTCGAACTCAGCATCGCACATTTTGGCGACCTGGTGCGGGGGATCGATTTGGTGGGAGATGAAGTCAACTTTCCTGCCGAGCGATTCCTGGAGCCTTTCCGGCGCGCCCGCCAGGCCGGGGTGAATATTACCATCCATGCCGGGGAATGGGCCGGCGCGCAGAGCATCTATACCGCCGTCCACTACCTCGACGCGCAACGCATTGGCCACGGCATTCGCTCCATCGAGGATTCCAACGTGATCCAACTGCTGTACGACAGAAAAGTGGCATTGGAGGTCTGCCCAACAAGCAATCTGCAAACCGGAGCCGTGTATGGTATGGCGCAGCACCCTCTGCTCGATCTCTACAACTTACGGCTGCGTGTCACCCTCAACACCGACGACCCGAGCATCAGCGACACCACGCTCACCGATGAATACGTTGTCTCCATCGCCGCCCTCGGCATCAAAAAACGGCAGATTTACCACATGTTGCGCTATTCCGCCGAGGCCGCCTTCATCCCGCCGGAGGAGCGGAACTGGCTGATCGATACCATACGTCAGGGATTAGCGCCCTACCCTGGTGCAGTTGCCGAATTCGATGCGCTATAAAGAAACCGGGGGGGTGTGAAAACCCGGTTTCTGGTAGCTAGGCGCGCAGTCGTTCGACCAACCCCGCAGGGGTGTATGGTTTGGGCAACACATCGCGCACGCCAAAACGCAGCAAATCCATCATCCGCTCGACGCGCACGCTCGAAGCCACGACCACTGTCTTCGCAGCAGCCCCCGCTCTGGCAATCTGCTGCAACACCGTCAGGCTATCCGTCGTGGCTAACACATCATCCACGACGATGATATCAAAGGCGGCGAAATCTTCGACAGCAGCGGCGTCCACCACGTGGGTGACGGTGTTCTGCCCCTCGGTCAACGTCTGCTCGACAAAGCGGCTCCACACATCGTCATCATCGACGAGCAAAAACCGCTTACCTGCCGGCAGGTCGGCCGGGCCATGCGTGGCCTGGCCGATATATGCGGGAACGTACAACTCGAAGACCATCCCTCCCTCAGGACGCCTGCGCGCCCTCACTTTGCCATCGAGCTGCCTGAGGATTTGCAGACAGGCCGGCAATCCCAATCCGGCGTGTTTTGCCCCTCTGGTCGTGTAGAAAGAGGCCCATATTTTGTCCAAATCGGCATCGTTTACGCCGGGGCCATTGTCGCCGATGCGCGTCACCACGTAACGCATCTCTTTTTCCTCGACGAGATCGACTTCAACATCAATGCGTGGCGTCAGTAGGTCTTCGGTAGCCTCCAGCGCGTTTTGCAGCACGTAGCGGAACGCGCGGCTCAATTGCGTGGTATCGGCAACAGCCAGGGGCAGGTTGGGCGCAACGGTAAAATGGATCGCCTCCGGCGCGATCCCCATCACCTGCGCTGTGTCTTTCACCACATCTTCGATCATCGCCGGCGCCGGTATATACTCGCGAGCCGGGCCGATGAGGTGCTCCTTTACCAGTATGATCAACCGCGCGCTGGCCTCGATCAGCGTCAAGTCCTCCTGCATCGACTCGACAATCTCAGCCTCCACGCCCGACAAACTCGCCACATCCTCGCGCAGACGTTGCACGCTCACCGTAATCGGCAGCGCCTTGTTGCCGATCCAATGAATGGCCTCCGTCGTCGCCGTTGCGACCGCCTCGAAGGTCTTGGTGCGCACCAGCTCCGCGTGAGCCGCCTCCAACGCGCGCAGCAGATGGGCATTGTGCAGCGCGACCGCCAGTTGATCGGCCATCGCCTGTAGCGAACTGATGTCCTCATCGCTGAAGGCCGCTTCCTGCTCACTCTGCACCGTCACCGCGCCAATCACTTCCTCACCCACCACCAGGGGGAGCGCCATCTCGGAGCGCGTCATCGGCAGATGAGGGTTCTTGAAGAAAACAGCTTCTTCGCCTACATCCAACGCGATGCGTGCATGCCGCTGAGCAATCGCCGAGCCGATCATCGACTGGCCGCCGACCCGCAACTTGTGCCCCTCGGCCACCATCGCCGCGCCGGCCTCGCCCCGTCCGGCGCGCAAGACGGCCCATTCTGCGGTTTCATCCAGCAGGAAAACCCCGGCATAGTAGAAACCATAAGCGTCGCAGATGATGTCCACCGTCTTGTGTAGCAGTTCGTCCAAATCCAGGATCGACGTGACGTTCTTGCCCACATCCGCCGCTGCCATCAGCAGCCGTGCGCGGCGCGTCGCCTGTTCCAACAACCGCATGTTCTCCGCATAAAGCCGCGCATTTTGAATCGCCACCGCCAACTGGTCAGCCATCCCTTGCAGCACCGTGATATCATCTTCAGAGAAAGCGGCTTCCTCCACGCTTTGCACGGTCAATGCGCCAATCACCCGATCGCCGGCGGACAGTGGCAGCGCCATTTCGGAGCGGGTGAGCGGCAAGTATTGATTTTTGAAATGCACCGGCTCATTACCCACATCCAGCGCGATCAACGCTTTGTTGCGCCCGGTCGCGGCGCCGATCATCGACCGGCCACCCACCTGCAACTTGTGCCCTTCGGCCACCAGCGCCGCGCCGGCCTCGCCTCGTCCGGCGCGCAAGACGGCCCATTCCCCGGTTTCATCGAGCAGGAAAACGCCGGCATAGTAGAAATCAAATGCGATGCAAATAATGTCAACAGTCCGATGCAACAACGTATCCAGGTCAAGAATCGATGTAATACTGCGGCTAACTAGCGCCCCTGCGTGTAATAAGGCCGCGCGGCGCTCGGCTAATTTTGATTCATCCATAGATTCGCTCTCCTTCACACGAGAAATTGGGGAAATAGTCAGGCCTGGATGATACGCTCAACCAGCGCGATCAAATCCGCCTCACGGCCCTTGACGAAATAGGCGCGCGCACCGCGCCGGACGGCGTCCTTGGCCCGCTCGACCTCATCGAAGGCCGTGAGCACGATCACCGGAAAACCGGGCTGCGTTTCCAGGAGCTTGCTCAATAACTGCAAACCCGCGGTGGGGTCCACATACCCCTCGAAATTCGGCATGTTCAGGTCCAGGATGGCGATGTCGAACGGCGCATCGCTTGCCGCCGTCTCCTTGAACAACGCCAGCGCCGCCGTCACATCATCGACAGCCTCCACATCGAAACCGGCGCGTACCAGCGACTTTTCGATACTTCGCAACACAAGCTTTTCGTCATCAACGAGCAAGACCTTCACGTCCTCTTTCATAACGTTTTCCTTTCGTCAGAATGTCAAAGACTACAAAAGTCTCAGCACGTATTATGCCTTGCAGGCCTCTCGTTTAGCGTACATACCGGCTCTGGCAAGCGTCACGTGAGACTTTTGTAGTCCGAGGCTACTGAGCCTTCGTCACCGGCAAATACACACTAAACGTGGTCCCCTCGCCCACCACACTCTCGACGGTGATTTTGCCGCCCAACTGATTGATGATTTTGACACACGCAGGTAATCCTAACCCCGTGCCGCCCCGATCGCCCTTGGTGGTGTAAAACGCAACCCAGATTTTATCGACAATCTCCGGCGGAATCCCGCTCCCATTGTCCGTCACATCAGTCACCACAAAGCGCGGATCATCCGCCGTGCGCACCCAGATGAAGAGCTTCTTGTCTTCGACCTGGTACATCGCTTCCATCGCGTTTTTGATCAGGTTGATGAAGACGTGCGCCAACGGCTCAGGGTCGGCCAGGACGGGCAGCACATCCTCCACGAGCAGGAAACGCACGGCCTCTTTGGGGATCGCCATCGAGCGCACCGTCTCCCGCAACAAATCAGGAAGGGACACCGGCTCCAGACGCTTCTGCCGCGCCGGCCCGATCAAGTCCTCTTTGATGTTCAAGATCGAGCGCGCACTCTGTTCAACGATGTTCAGGTCCTCAAAAATGGACTCCAGGTTCAACGTGCGCTGCAACCGCCGGAGCGGCTGGTGTGCTAATTCTGCACGCAATTCCGCCAGGTCAAGACCATCACCCTGTTCGGCAAGCGCCGTCTCAGCGGCGAGCAGCATCTGCGCGAATTTATGTTCGCGTAGTTCGGGCGGCGCCTCTTCCAGCAACGCGCACGCCATCAGCAGATACTTCGCCAGATCTTCGCGCACGCGGGCAATGCTGCCTGGAATCGGTGCGGCTTTGTTCCCCACCCAGTGGATGGCCTCGCCTGTCGCCGTCGCAATCGCTTCAAACGTTTTCGTGCGCACCAGTTCGGCATGAGTAGCCTCCAGATCCTTGAGCAGGCGCGCATTATCGATGGCAATAGCTAACTGGTCAGCCATCGTTTGCAGCGTTGTCATATCCTCACTGGTGAAGGCCGCTTCTGCCTTGCTCTGCACCGTCACCGCGCCGATGATATGCGCTTGAGCGCCTGTCCCCACAATCAAGGGCAGCGCCATCTCTGAGAGCGTCAGCGGCAGGTCCGGATTTTTGACGTGGGACGGTTCTTCTGGCACATCCGGCGCGAACAGCGCCCGGCGCTCGGCAATCGCCATGCCCACCAGTGACCGGCCTCCGATTTTGACTTTGTAGCCTTCCGCGCTCATCTCCGTACCGGCTTCCCCACGAACAGCCCGCAGCACAGCCCAATCGCCAGATGCATCGACCAGGAAAATGCCGGCATAGTAAAAGCCATACACATCACAGAGGATGTCGACGGTCTTCTTGAGCAACGCGTCGGCGTCGAGAATGGACGTGACGCTGCGCCCGACCTGGGCTGTGGCTTCCAGCAGCCGCGCGCGACGCTGCGTCTCCTGCAACAACTGATCGCGCTGTTCGTTCAGTTCGGCATTGCTCTTCAGCGCGCGCGTCAACTCACGGACTTTCTCCTCCATACGCGCCACCAACGTCTGTTGATAGGCGCTGCGGAAACTCTCGTCCTCCAACGTCTCGCGGCGTCCACCCAGGAAGTGCGCAATTTGCTCCTCGAAGGTATCCGCATTGATCGGCTTGGCGATGTAGCCATCGCAACCGGAAGCGAGCGCGTGCTCGCGCACGTGCTCGGCCATGTCCGCCGTCAACGCGATGACGGGGACGTTGGGGAGCAGGCCCTTCACGCGGGCCGCCACTTCGTAGCCGGTGAACTGGGGCAGGTTCAAATCTACGAGGATCAAATCGGGCCGGATGGCAACGGCCTGATCGATGCCGCTCAGGCCGTCCGGCGCTTCGAAAAACGCATAATGTGCGGACAACAGACGTTCCACGAGCCGCCTGGACGAAGGCGCGTCGTCGATGTAAAGTATTTTCGGCTTTGTCTCGGTCTGATCCATGACGCACAATGTGTTTGAAGATGGTATGTTTGCAACCCTGATATTATAGCGCGAACGCGCCGGCAATCAAGGCAA
>DYKY01000131.1:9358-11451 GCA_020722365.1 Thermoflexus sp. | reverse complement strand
CGCTGCACGTAGACGTGGCGCAGGCTCTCCATCGGTCCCAGGCGCTCGATGACGGCCCATTTCCGCGCGCCGTTCGGGATTTGCGTGAGCAGCGCGTCGCGGATGGCCTCCATGTCCGGCTCGCGGCGCGCAACCACCAGGATGGGCAGGTCGAGTTGCGCGTGCAAGGCAAAGACGTCTACCACGTTGAACCCGCCCAGCGCAATGCCTTGCAGCAGCACCAGGTGCAGGTTTCCGGCGAATTTAGAGCCGGCAATCAGGCGTGCTAGCACCTCTGCTGCATCGTCGCCGTCCCTGAGCACGTCCCCAACCAGAACGCCGGTCAGGCGTTGGCGCGCGTACACGGTCCCCACTACCTTCACCGGGCCGGTGGACTCCGGCGTGAAGGGGGCATCGTCGAAGCCGATGACGTTGGAAAAGGGTTTTTCTTTTTGGTTAATGGTCATATGGTTGTTCCTGCGGATACTATGGGTATAATGGTCTATCTTGTGAGTTTGTCAAATTTATACGAGAGGATCTATGTCTGACAATTTTGAATATCCTGTCCATATTTGGCGTCAGGGTGAAGTTACGACGCAACCGTATACATTACCTGGCGAAGAAGAGTTCTGTATCTATGTCAATGGGCAATCCTTGGTGCGGTTGATGGCCTCACCGGTGGACCGTAAAGCTCTGGTTGTCGGTTTCTTGGCTTATACGGGGATCATCGACACCCCAAGCGACATCGCAAAACTGCATTTTTCTGAAGGTGAAACCTGCGCCGATGTGTGGTTGACTGCGGATAAAGGTATTGCAGTAGAACCTCGCTTAGTCGCGCACAACGCCTTACTCACATCCGGTTGTGGGCGTGGTGTTGTATTGGGAGATTTATACGCGCCTCCCTCATCGCTGCCCCCACAGCCCGTCCTTTCCCCCGCGCGCATCTTTGAGATGGCGCAAGTCTTACAGGACGCCACCACGCGCCCCCCCCACATTCACGGCGTCCACACCAGCGCGCTTTTCACGCCCGCCGGCGACGTCGTCGCCATGATGACCGACATAGGCCGTCACAACACGCTCGACAAGCTCCTGGGCTTCTGCCTCTTGGAAGGGCGTGCCACTGAGGGCGATGTGTTGGTGACCACCGGACGTCTCTCTTCAGAGATGGTCAGCAAAGCGGCGCGGATGGGCATCCCTATCGCGGCGACTTTGCGGGCCGTCACATCAACCGCGGTGCGTCTGGCCGAAGCCTGGGGCATCACGACAATAGGGTATCTGCGGGGCCAGCAGATGGTCATTCACACCCATCCGGAGAGATTGGGGATTCGTTGATGGGGAATTGAGGGATTGGAAGATTGGTGTAGCGCCCTGGAGTCACAACCTCAATCTTCGTTAGCTGTTCAACAACCTTTTTGCCAGTTCCCAGTCTTCCGGCGTGTTCACGTTGAAGAACGAGCGGCCTGTGGGATCTATCTGCGCCACATTGGCTTGCGGTATAATGTGAACACGCACATCAGGGTAGAAGGCAACAATGCGCTGTTTGCCTGCGCGGAGCGCAGCTTCGGCGGCAGGGGCGCAGGCAGAGGGACGATAAAGCGCGTGCAGTGGTTCCAGTTCGCCATGCCATTGCGGCACAACAATGTCGGCCTCGCAGTCTTGAGCCAGGCACATCATTGCATTGAGCAGAGCCGGATCGAGGAGAGGCATATCCCCCGCCACAATGACGGTCCATTCTCCCTGCGCTGCTGCCAGACCGGCGTGCAGCCCTGCCAGAACGCCCTGGCCCGGATACATGTCTGTCACCACGCGCGCCTCGATACCGTTGAACATCGTGGGGTCTAGCGTTGCCACAATCACCTCATCCACCAAAGCGCGCAGACGCTCTACCACCCAGACGACCAGCGGTTGCGCATGGATCGTCAGGAAACGCTTGTCTATGCCCATTCGGCTGCTGCTCCCGCCAGCCAGAACGATCCCGCTCCACGCCATACTCTCCATAAAGGCCATTGTACCACTTTCGCGTCATTGTTCACAGTTATCCCGTAGTCTAGGGCCTTGTGCCCGTATGAACGCCCACAAGCCCGTATGAACGCCCACAAGCCCGTATGAACGCC
>DYKY01000131.1:7164-9258 GCA_020722365.1 Thermoflexus sp. | reverse complement strand
ATGAACGCCCACAAGCCCGTATGAACGCCCACAAGCCCGTATGAACGCCCACAAGCCCGTATGAACGCCCACAAGGGGCTAGGCTACGGATTTGTTACTCTAACGCTGAACAGTTACACTTCCGCAGCGATTTGGCTTTTTCGATGTTTTTGATACAATCAAAGCGTTGCGTTTCTAATCTTTTATCTTCAAGGAGAAATACACATGGCGAATTCATCAGTATCTGTCCCCGAAATTAAGTTAGACTCCCTTTTACCGGCGGAAATGGCCGCCAAAGCGGAAGCGGTGGGCGTGAAAAAAGTTACCGGCGATGCGATGCAATTGTTTGCATTGGCGGTTCTGGCCGGCGCCTTCATCGGACTGGGTGCAATCTTCTGCACCACCGTTCTGGCAGGCCTCGGCAGCGGTGCAAACCCCGTCCCCTATGGCATTCAACGCCTGCTTGGCGGGCTGGTCTTCTGCCTCGGCCTGATCCTTGTCATCGTGGGCGGCGCGGAATTGTTCACCGGTAACAACCTGATCGTGATGGCCTGGGCCAATAAGAAAGTGACCACGGCGCAATTGCTGCGCAACTGGGGTATCGTCTACGCCGGCAACTTCGTCGGTTCAGTAGCGACCGCCGCCATCATTTTCTTCAGCAAGCAATGGACCTTCGGCAGCGGTGCAGTCGGTCTGACGATGCTCAACATCGCTAACAGCAAGTCTGCCCTGGAATTCATTCCAGCGGTGGCGCTCGGTATTATGTGTAACGCGATGGTCTGTATGGCGGTCTGGCTGTGTTTCTCGGCGCGCAGCACCACCGACAAGATCCTCTCCATCATCTTCCCCATCGCCGGCTTTGTGGCGGCAGGATTTGAACACAGCGTCGCCAACATGTACTTCATCCCCATCGGGTTGTTTGTGAAGGCAGGCGCGGACGCAGCTTTCTGGGAGAAAATCGGCAAGACGGCAGCAGACTTTGGCGCGCTCACCTGGGGCAACTTCTTCCTCAAGAACCTGCTCCCGGTAACCATCGGCAACATCATCGGCGGCGCGGTGATGGTCGGCGTCGTCTACTGGTTCATCTATCTGCGCGGGCAAAAGAAATAAGCGAATCGGCGAATCAGTGAATCAGTGAAAAAGCAAACGCCCCTGGATTTTCCAGGGGCGTTTGAATTTGCGGGAATGGCTAAACCTTTTCCACCTTGACCGCCGTGACCTTGTACTCAGGAATCTTGGCGATGGGATCGAGGAACGCGCCGGTGGCCCAGTTGGCGTTCCCCTCAGGGAAGTGGAAGGTGCCGAAGACCAGACCCTCTTCCACGCGGTCGGTGATCTGTGCTTTGGCAAGGAACTCGCCGCGCCGCGAGGCGATCTTAAGCATATCGCCCTCGGCAATGCCCATGCGGCTCGCGTCCGTCAGGCTGATCTCCAGCCTGGCTTCGGGGTAAAGCGCCATCAGGCTCTCGGAACGGCGCGTCTGCTCGCCGCCGTGCCAGTGGTAGAGCACGCGCCCCGTCGTCATCGTGAACGGGTACTCGGCGTCGGGCGCTTCCTGCGGCTCGATGTGGTCAATGGCCTTGAAGAGGCCCTTGCCGCGCGTGAACTGCCCGATGTGCAGGATCGGTGTGCCGGGGTGATCGTCGGCCTTGACGGGCCAGTGCAACTGCTCGCCGCGATCCAACCGCCAGAAGTGGACGCCCGCCAACGATGGCGTGACGCGCGCGACTTCGTCCATAATCTCGGCAGGGCTGGCGTAGGACATCGGATAGCCCATCCGCGTCGCTACGTCACAGAGGATTTCCCAGTCCGGGCGGGCGACGCCGGGGCTGTCCACGGCCTTGCGCACGCGCTGGATGCGGCGCTCGGTGTTGGTGAAGGTGCCTTCTTTCTCGGCAAAGGTGACGCCGGGCAGCACTACGTCGGCGAACTTCGCCGTCTCGGTCATAAAGATGTCCTGGACGGCCAAAAATTCGATATTTTCCAGCGCCGCCTGCACGTGGTTGAGGTCGGGATCGGAGGTCATCGGGTTTTCGGCCATGATGTACAGCGCCTTGAGCGCGCCATCATGCGCCGCGTTCATCATCTCCACCACCGTCAGGCCGGGCTTGTCGG
>DYKY01000131.1:3298-7064 GCA_020722365.1 Thermoflexus sp. | reverse complement strand
CATCACCGTCTCTTTCATCTCGGCGTAGCCCTCGGTGCGCTCGTCGATGTACGGCTGATCCTGCCAGCCGTTGACGATGATCTCGCGCATCAGGCCGTTGATCAGAGCCACGTCGGTGCCGGGGCGCTGGCGCAGGTGCAGGCAGCCGGGCAGCTTCGTCAGGCTGATGCGGCGCGGATCGGCGACGATGAGCGGAATGTGCCGCTCTCGGATCGCCTTGCGGATCTTCGTGCCGATAATCGGGTGCTGCTCGGTGGTGTTGGAGCCGATGACGAAAATGGCCTGCGACTCGCCGGTTGAATCCTCGATCGTGTTGCTCATCGCGCCGCTGCCAAAGCTGGTCGCCAGGCCGGCGACGGTGGAAGCGTGGCACAGGCGCGCGCAGTGATCGATGTTGTTCGTCTTGCCAGCGGCGCGGGCGAGTTTTTGCATCAGGTAGTTCTCTTCGTTGGTGCACTTTGCCGACGTGAGATAGCCGACGCTGTTCGGACCGGTCGTGTCGCGGTATTCCACCAGCTTGCCGGCGAGCAGGTCAAGCGCCTCGTCCCAGGTCGCTTCGCGGAAGCCGGCGCGGGGTTCCCCCGTCACCATCTTCTGACCGGTGAATGTCCACTTGCCATCCACCTTTTGCCATCCCTCGCGGATGAGCGGCGTGGTCAGGCGATCGTCGCGCTGGATGAAATCCCACCCGTAGCGGCCCTTGACGCACAGCGACAGGCCGTTGACCGGCGCTTCGCGGGTGGAGGTGACGCGGGTAATCTTGCCGTCCTTGACGTTGAAATCGAACTGGCAGCCGACGCCGCAGTAGTTGCAGGTGGTGCGGACTTTGGTCTGGTAGGCCTCGCGCCCCCAACCCACGGAGGGTTTGTCGAACAGCGCGCCGACGGGGCAGTAGGCCACGCAGTTGCCGCAGGATTCGCAGCCCGCGTCGAGCATGGTCTGGTTCGCGCCGGGCACAACGAGGGTGTTGAACCCGCGCTGTGAGAAATTCCACACGTCGCAGCCCTGAATTTCCGCGCAGACGCGCACGCAGCGCCCGCAGAGGATACACTTGTTCATATCCACGAGCACGACCGGATTGGGGTCCGAATCAATCGGGCGGTTGTGACGCGCGCCGCTGTGCTCCGGCCATTCTACGCCGTACTCGTAGACCCAACGCTGTAGCTCGCAATTCCCATCCGCCTCGCAGGTCATACAATCGTTGGGGTGATCGGTGAGTAACATTGAGAGCACGAACTTGCGCAGGTTAATGATCTGTTCTGTATTGGTATGGACGACCATGCCGTCGTTGACCGGCAGCGTACACGCCGTCGTCGGGCCACGCATCCCCTCCACCTCCACCACACACAAGCGGCACGCACCGGTGGGGGTGAGGTCGGGATGGTCGCACAAGGTCGGGATTTCGATACCCGCCTGCCGCGCCGCCGTCAACACGGTAACGCCCGCCGGAACTTCTATAGATTTACCATTCATCGTTATATGAACCATGAGTTATGCCTCCTGGAAAATTAGAAATTAGAAATGAGTAATGAGGACTGAGTACTCTTCACTCTTTATTCTTTACTCTTTACTCTTTACCCATTCACGATATGTACTTGTGCCGCGTTTTGGGTGCTGCGGGCGGCGCTTGCATCGGGCACACTCCGGCGGGACAGTGACCGTCGAGGTGGGCGGCGATTTCGTCGCGGAAGAAACGCAGCGCCGTCAAGACCGGAGTGGGCGCCGCCTGGCCCAGGCCGCAGAACGAGGTCTTAACCATGTTTTGCGCGATGCTTTCCAGCGTCGCCAGGTCCTCGGCCTTGCCCTGGCCCACGCGCAGCCGGTCGAACGTTTCCAGCAAGCGCGTCGTCCCGATGCGGCAGGGCGTGCATTTGCCGCACGATTCCGTCTTGAAGAAGCGCAACAGCACAGACGCCAGATCGACGATGCAGGTATCCTGCCCGCAGATCAACAACGCGCCGCTGCCCAAGCCCGCGCCTTTCTCCGCCATAGACGCATAGTCCATCGGCGTATCCAGAAAGTCCGGCGGGATGATGCTGCCGGACGAACCGCCGGTTTGCGCGCACTTGAAGGCCTTGCCTTCTTTCATCCCACCGGCATAGATGTCCACGACTTCGCGCAAGGTAATGCCCATCGGGACCTCAATCAGGCCGGTGACGTTCACGTCGCCCATCACGGAGTAAAGCTTCGTGCCAGGGCTGCGCTTGGTGCCCAGCGTCCGATACCACGCCGCGCCGTTGAGAAGGATCGGCGGAACATTCGCCAGCGTCTCCACGTTGTTGACGACGGTGGGCATCCCGTGATAGCCATACACGGTGGGATACGGCGGGCGAATGCGCGGGATGCCGCGCTTGCCCTCCATGCTTTCCAATAAGGCCGTTTCCTCGCCGCAGACGTAGGCCCCCGCGCCCGCGTGAACGTGGATGTGGAACGAGAACCCACTGCCCATAATATCGTCGCCGAGCACGCCGAGTTCTTCCGCCTGGTGAATGGCTTGCTCCAGGCGTTCCTTCGAGAGGATGTACTCGCCGCGGATGTAAATCCAGCCCTCGTGCGCGCCCACGGCGTACCCGGCCAGCGCCATCCCCTCGAGTACGGCGTGCGGGTCGCCTTCCAGGATCATGCGGTCCTTGAACGTGCCCGGCTCGGATTCGTCGGCGTTGCAGACCACATAGTGCACTTCCTCTGGGCGGCTGGCGACGAACGACCATTTCATGCCCGTGGGGAACCCTGCACCGCCGCGTCCCTGCAAGCCGGATTCGCGCACGACATTCAGCACTTCCGCGGGCGTCATCGTGGTAATGGCCTGTCCCAGGGCGAAGTAGCCGTCGTGGGCCACATAGTCTTCGATGTTGTAGGGATCGATCACCCCAACGCGCCGCAGCAGCACACGCTTTTCAGCGTAGCGCTTGCCCTCTTTACCGGCGGGCAAAGCGGCCAGGCGCCCGCTCACCAGCGCGTCCGGCGGGGCCAGCAGGTGCTCCACGATGCGCCCTTTGTAGAGGTGCTCTTCTACAATCAATGCGCCATCCGCCGGTTTGACCGGGCCATAGATCACACCTTCCGGGTAGATGCTCACGCTGGGCAGCATCTCGGCGCGCGTCGCGCCTCCGCCAAAGCCCACTTCAATTTCGTTTTCCAGGCCGTAGAACGAGAGTTCCGCCTCGATGGCGAGTTTCACGTCTTCGGCGCCACGTCCGAGGCTTTGAGGATCGCCCGAAACCAAAATCGTCGCGCGGATCATGCGCCGCATCATGCGCCACCTCCTGCCCGATATTGGGCGATAATCTCCTGCACCTTTTCGGGCGTCAAATTGCCGTAGATTTCGTCATCCACCATCATCACCGGGCCAACCGAGCACGCGCCGATACAACTGGTGGTCAGCAGCGTCCACGTCCCGTCAGGCGTCGTTGCGCCGAAGGGGATGCCCAACGTCTGCTCCAACGTCTTCCAAATCTCCCGCCCGCCCGCGACGTGACACGGCGCGTCCTGGCAGAAGCGGATGACGTGCTTGCCCCTCGGCTTGAGGTTGACAAGGCTGTAAAAGCTGGCGACGCTGTGGACCTGGCTTTGCGGCAGACCTAACCGTTGCGCAATCGTCGCTATATTCTCCGGCGTGACGTACCCGGCAACCTGGCTGACATCCCGCAGAATTTCCACCAACGCCTCGCGATCGCCCCCGTACTTTTGTATAATTTCATTCAAGGTCGAACTTTCAGGCATATTCTTCTCCTCCCTACGTGGGTAATGAGTAATGAGAAATGAG
>DYKY01000131.1:171-3198 GCA_020722365.1 Thermoflexus sp. | reverse complement strand
AATGAGTAATGAGAAATGAGTAATGAGAAATGAGTAATGAGGCTCTTTACTCTTTACTTTTTACTCTTTACTCTTTACTTTTTACTCTTTACTCTTTACTCCTTACTCTTTACTCTTTACTCCTTACTCTTTACTCCTTACTCTTTACTCCTAATAAACATCAATCGCTGCTACCGGACAGACCTGTTTGCAGATGCCGCAGCGGATGCAGATCGTTGGGTCGATGACGTGTTTTTCCTTCGGCGCGCCGGCAATCGCGTTGACCGGGCAGTTGCGCGCGCAGCGCGTGCAGCCGATGCACAGGTCGGGATCGACTTTGTACTCGATCAGCGCGCGGCAGACCTTCGCCGGGCACTTCTTCTCGTAGATGTGCGCTTCGTACTCGTGGCGGAAATACTTGATGGTGCTCAACACCGGGTTCGGCGCGCCCTGACCGAGGCCGCACAGCGAACTGCCTTTGATCGATTTCGCCAGCGTCTCCAACAGCTCTATGTCGCCGGGCTGCCCGCGGCCTGCGCAAATGTCATTGAGGATCTCCAGCATCCGGCGCGTGCCCACACGGCAGGGCGTGCATTTACCGCACGACTCATCCTGAACAAATTCCATAAAGAAGCGGGCGATGTCGACCATACAGGTGTCTTCGTCCATCACCACGAAGCCACCCGATCCCATGATAGAGCCGACCGAGGCCAGCGATTCGTAGTCCACCGGCATATCCAGGTATTGCTCGGGGATACAGCCGCCCATCGGACCGCCGGTCTGCACGGCCTTGAATTTCTTGTCGTTGAGGATGCCGCCGCCGATATCGTACACGATTTCGCGGATGGTGATACCTAGGGGCACTTCGATCAGGCCGGTGCGTTTGACTTTGCCGGCGATGGCGAAGGTCTTGGTCCCCTTGCTCTTCTCCGTCCCCATCGAGGCGAACCACTCGCCGCCCTTGAGGAGGATTTGCGGCACGTTGGCGTACGTTTCGACGTTGTTGATGTTGGTTGGTTGGTGCCAGAGGCCTGAAACGGCGGGGAACGGCGGGCGCGTGGTCGGCATCCCTCGCTGGCCCTCAATCGAGTGCATCAAGGCCGTCTCCTCGCCGCAGACGAACGCGCCCGCGCCCATGCGGATCTCGAGGTCGAAGTCAAAACCAGAACCAAAGATGTTCTTGCCCAGGAAGCCGTACTCGCGCGCCTGTTCGATTGCCACACGCAGCGTGCGAATGGCAATGGGGTACTCCGCACGGACGTAGAAATAGCCCTGTTCGGCCCCGATGACGTAAGCCGCGATGATCATTCCTTCGATGACGGCGTGCGGATCGCCTTCCAGCACGCTGCGGTTCATAAACGCGCCGGGATCGCCCTCGTCGCCGTTGCAGATGATGTATTTGGGATGGTTGGGGCTATTGCGGGCAAACGTCCACTTGAGATAGGTGGGAAAGCCAGCCCCGCCGCGTCCCCGTAACCCGGATGTCTTCACTACGTCGAGTACCTGCTCCGGCGTCATCGTGGTCAAAACGTTTGCCAGCGCGGCGTAACCGTCCTCGGCGATGTAGTCCTCGATATCGAAGGGGTTGATCTTGCCGACGTTGCGCAGCACCACGCGCACCTCTTTGGGCGCAGGCGGGGGCAGCGGCGTGACCTTTGGCGTGGCTTGCGTGAGGTCCAGCACCGGACGGCCCTTCAGCAGGTGTTCCTTGGTAATGCGGGCGACATCGTCCGGCGTCAGGTTGACGTAGCGCACGCTGTCGGGGTAGACAATCGCGTCCACACCCTGCGTGGCAACGCCCTGCCCACCCAAACCGGAGGTCATCAACACCTGCACCTCGTCGCGCAACGCCAGCTCCTGGAGTTCGTCCAGGAACGCGCCATAGACGGCCTGGGCGCCAGGAGCGTCGCTGTTAATGAGTATGTTGGCGCGATAAGCCATAGCTCCTCCTTACTGGACCTGCCATTCGGCTACAATTTCGCCGCCCAGAACGTGTTTTCCGATCAAAGTCGCCGCGCGGCTAGCATCGACGTTGCCATACGTGATCAGTTCGCCGTCGCCCACCTGCACCTGAACGACCGGTTCGTAAGTGCTCATGCCTGCGCTGCCGGTCTGCGTCACGACGACGTCGGTGATGCCGCGTTTCTCCAGTTCCTTCAAAATCGCCGCCATGGTATCGCGGGCGCCGGCAGCGATGCCGGTGGTGCCCATCGCCACGACGATGCGCGCGCGCGCGCCTTCGCCGGCCAGCTTGCGGCGCTGCAACGCGCGTTCTTTGATTTTCTGTAGTTCTTCGAGACTTTTCACAATGACCTCCTAAAAATAGTCTGATAGTCTTTAGTCTTGTAGTCTGATCGTCATTGGGCGGATTGTTGCCCGTCCGTCGTTAATGCATTAAGGATGTTTGGGTATTCACTTGACGGTTGATTTGTAGAGCGAGTTGGTCACTCGCTCTCTGCCGCGAAGCATTGCACCATAACACTACCGTCTTCCTGGTGTATTTTGACCGTGTGCCCTTGTTGGTAGGCATGATAGTATTTCCCGCGCTCACCTTTTTTGCCGCTAAACTCATATTCCGGTAACACATCAACTTCTGTTTCACTCTGTTGGGTTTTCATACTTTTTCCGTTCTGCCGTTGTCGCTTTGCGGCTGCTAATGATGCGAATCACGCTCTCTTCTCTGGTCGCCTGCTCTGTGTGTAAAATCAATAGGGTCCGATTTTGACTGGATAGCCAATACTGCAATACCGTTCTTCTGTCTCCGAATGAGGAGCATCGGGATATGTAAGCAACAATGGATCGTTGAACGCAGTTTTCGCTTCTTCGAAGCTTACCCGATGTTTCCTCAGATTAGCCTGTGCCTTACTGGCATCCCACTCAAAAATAAGTTTCATGGCAACTACGGCTTTCCACTAAAGACAGTTCTGTTCACGCCTAATCTATTTAGGTGTGTTTCATTTCAGTTGTAGCCTAGGGCCTTGTGCCCGTTTTGAGCCTTGTGCCCGTTTTGAGCCTTGTGCCCGTTTTGAGCCTTGTGCCCGTTTTGAG
>DYKY01000131.1:0-71 GCA_020722365.1 Thermoflexus sp. | reverse complement strand
CGTCAAAAACACGCCCCAAAAACACGCCCACACGCCCACACGCCCACACGCCCACACGCCCACACGCCCAC
>DYKY01000007.1:49280-51123 GCA_020722365.1 Thermoflexus sp. | reverse complement strand
ATTTTTCCTTGCCGAATCGATGCAATCACAGCGCATCAGTCAATATGTAACCACTTGGCGCAGCGCGCGCCGTTTGTCCTGCTCGTGGAAAACGCGCAATGGATGGACACGCTGTCCCAGGCATTGCTCGACGATCTGCAAACGAAAATCGCAGCCTGGCCCGTGTTGATCGTCCTGACACAGCGCACGGAAAACGATGCCGAGCGCAGCACAGACAAGAATACGCTCATCCTGCGCCCGCTGGATGAAACCGCCACATGCGGCCTGGTCACACACATGCTACAAACCGAAGAAGCCGCCGATATCGCGGCGTTATGCCAAAGCATCCACCGGCACAGCGAGGGCAACCCGCTTTTCATCGAAGAAATCGTCCGCTGGATGCAGCGCACCGGACGGACGACGCCTGATGCTGTCGAGGCCGGTCTGCGCAGTTCGGACGTCCTGCAGGAACTCATCATCAGCCGGGTGGACAGCCTCCCGTACAGCGAGCGCGTCGCCGCCAAAGACGCCTCCATCGTCGGCGACGACTTCCACGCCAGCGACCTGGTTCCGCTACAGGATGCCAACGCCGATAAGGCGCATCTCATCGCGTCGTTAACCGGGTTGGAGTCGGCGCGGATGGTGCTCCAGATGTCGCCTGCCGACGTCCACTACGCCTTCCGCCAGACCGTCACCCGCGAAGTCATCTACAACAGCCAGCCCTTCGACAAGCGTCGCACGCAGCACGCGCGGCTGGCCGAGTACCTGGAAGGGCGATACGCCTCGGTCCTCGCCGCCTACGCCGAACTGCTGGCCCACCACTACGCGACGGCGCAGCGGTGGCTGTCAGCAGCGCGCTACCTGATTCTCTCCGGCGACAAAGCGCGGCAACGCTACGCCTTCCCCCAGGCTGCCGCCTGTTACCGGCGCGCCCTGGAGATGATCGAGCGTTTGCCGGTTGAAGCGATCCTCCCGGAAGTCACCGCGCAGAAGGTACACGCCTACACGGGACTTGGCGATGTCGCCTTGCTGACCGGTGATTTTGCGGCGGCGGCAACCCACTACGGCGCCGCCCGGCAGATTTCCGCGCCGGAGACGCCCGCCATGCTGCTCGTCAAACTGGCGCTGGCGCTCCCCACCCAGGGACAGGCTGACGAAGCCATCGCGTGCGCGCGCGAGGCATGGTCGCTGTTGCCGGTTGGCGAGGATTTGGCCGCAAGCGCAACCCTCGCCTGGCTGTTGTGGCGCGCGGAGGATCCCGCCGCGCGTGCGTGGATCGAACACGCGCGCCCGTTAGCCACACCCCCAACCGACCGCTGGACGGCGGGCATCGCCGCGCTGCTCGACGACTTCAGCGGTGAATGGGAAGTCGCCCGGCGCGCCTACCTTGCGCTCGATCATACTGACGGCGCGGCGCTGGCGGCCTGTCGTCAAGGCGACCGCACCCTGCACGACGGCGACATCGCTGCGGCGCTCGCGCATTACGAAAGCGCCGCCGACCTGTGGAAGCAGGAAAACGACGCGCCGGGATTGGCCCTCGCCCGCTACCGCCAGGCCGAAGCCTACTGGCGCGCCGGGCAAAGCGCTGCCGCCCGCGCCGCGCTCGAAACGGCGCTGGCGCTGCTCGGCGACGGCAGCGCCGCAGACCGAGAAATCATCCACACGGCGCTGGACAGCGTCACAGAGGATAGCGCGACAAGCTGGCCCGCCTGGCGCTGGCAAGCCTACGATGACGCCTGCCGTATTCTGTTGTTATTCCCATTCTGAGCTAGAATGAATATGACTAAGGCCTGCCGACCACGAATTCATAGCGAATAAACGAATGGGCGCCTGGCTTTGGACTTTCGACTTTGGACTTTCGACT
>DYKY01000007.1:37423-49180 GCA_020722365.1 Thermoflexus sp. | reverse complement strand
CTTTGGACTTTCGACTTTGGACTTTCGACTGTAAGGAGACCAAAATGACAGAGATCACCGGACTCAAAACCATAGTGCTGTTCAACCGTTTGCCGGAGGCTGCGCTCAATGAGGTCGCCGCCGCGCTCAAGCCCCGCACGTTAGCTGCCGGGGACGTTCTCTTCACGATGGGCGATCCGGGCGACGAACTCTTCATCGTTAAGGCCGGGCGTATTGCCATCTACACGCCGGACCCGGCAAAGCCGGGCGACGAACGCCCCATCCGCATCTTCGAGGCGGGCGAGGCGCTGGGCGAGATGGCGCTCATCGACAACCAGCCCCGCTCGTTGAGCGCGCGCGCTGTAGACACCGCCGAAGTCCACGTGCTCACCGGCGACGACTTCCGGCGGTTGCTGCGCGTCTACCCCGACATGGCACTAGCCGTAATGGCCAGTTTGAGCGACCGCATCCGCTACACCACGGACTTTCTCTCCGAAGTGCGCGGGTGGATTCAGCGCGTCGCTGCCGGGCGCTACGACCGTAGTTTTGCCGCCGACCAGGGGTATCAGGATCACTCGCTGCAGAGCCTGGCCGCCGACTTCGCACAGATGGCGGCCCAGGTGCAGCAACGCGAAGAGGAATTGCGCCGCGAAGTGCAGGAGCTGCGTATCGAGATCAACGAGGCCAAGCGCCGGAAACAACTCGAAGAGATCACGGAAACCGATTATTTCCAGCAACTCCAGAGCAAGGCCAGCTCATTACGCCGGCGTAGGTAATCTTTTATCAACGGATTGAACGGATTCAAACGGATTTCTGAAACGGCTCTCGTTCGCTATTCGGCATCCGCCATTCGCCGTTTGCCATTTCTTTGAGGAGGCATCCACGATGCAATGTCCAGTATGTGGAACCATCAACCCGGCCCAGGCCCGCTTCTGCATGGGCTGCGGCCATAAACTCATCCAGGGCGTGGTCTGTGCGACGTGTCACACGCTACTGCCGCCGAACGCGCGCTACTGCACGCACTGCGGCGCGTTTGTGGGACAAGGGGGCATGGAAATCGCACCGCTTCCGCAGCCTTTCCAGGCGACGGTGCAGCCACTCCCCACGCCGACCCTACCACCTCAACCCGTTGTCGCGCCGGTACAACTACCGCCTCAGCCCGTCGTCGCGCCAGCGCCCCCCCAGGTAGCCACAGCCCTTGCTCCACTACCGGAAGCCCGCTCATTGGACGAGCTGCGCGCTTCGCTGAAACGCTATCTGCCCGACGAACTCTACGAGCCGCTGGAACGCCGCCCCAAAGACCGCGACTTCGATGCAGCGCGCGACCATCTGGCCGATTTGCTCACCACCATCAAGACCTACCTGCCGCAGCCCGTCTGGATGCACCCGCAGCCCGCCGGAGAACCACGCGGCGGCATGGAGCGCAGCGTGTTCCTCTTCGGCGACGTCTCCGGCTTCACGCCGCTGTCCGAAGCCCTCAAGCGCGTTCCCGGCGGGGCTGAACGCGTCGCCGAGATCATCGACAGCCTGTTCAGCGAGCTGGTGCGCGCCCTCTTCGACCACGGCGGCGTGCTGCTCAAGTTCGGCGGCGACGCGCTGCTCGGCGTCTTCCCCGCCGCGACGGACGAAGAGATGCGGACGAACGCGCTCAAAGCGTCCCAGGCGGCGCTGGCGATGCTGAACGTGATGAAACAAGACAAATACGCCGCCATCGAAGCCGCCGGAGAAACGCGCGCGCTGCTGATCAAGTGTGGCATCTCCGCCGGACCGTACTTCGCGGCGCACATCGGCGTGCCGCCCAACCCGCGCTACAACGACGAAAACGGCCTCATGGCCTACGTCACCACCGGGCATACCGTGAACCTGGCCGAAGAAGCCGAGGGCCACGCCAATCCCGGCGAGGCCGCGATGACGCGCGCCACCTACGAACTCCTCGGCGACGCGATCACCGTGGACGCCGTCACCAGAGAGCCGGACGACGACTACGTGCGCCTCGTCGCTGCGCCGCCCGCCGATCAAGGCGCGCTCGCCCGCGCCGTCTGGCCGGAGCCGCCCGCCGGCGACGTCCACCAGCAGCTCACCTACCTGGTCGACCGCCTCGACCGGCTCACGCCCTACCTCTCTGACGAACTCGTGGCCCGCATCAAGGACAACCCCGGCAGCGCCCGCATCGTCCCGGAATACCGCCCGGTCACGTCGATGTTCGTCAACTACAAAGGCATCAGCGCGCTGATCGAAAAGCTCGGCGACACATCCCCCGACACCATTACCAAACAGCTCAACGATTACTTCCGCACCATGGCCGAAATCGTCCAGGGGTACGGCGGCACGCTGGCGCGGATGGACCAGTATGCCATCGGCGACCGCCTGGTCATCTTCTTCGGTGCGCCCGTCGCCCACGATGACGACCCCGCGCTCGCCGTCTACGCGGCGCTGGACATGCAACAGGCCGTGCGCAAACACTTCAGCGCGCTGCGCACCTCGGCGGGCGTGTTCCGCTTCGAGCAGCGCATCGGCGTCAACACCGGCTTCCTCTTCTCCGGCAACGCCGGCGCGCTCAACCTGCGCCAGGAATACACCCTCATGGGCGACGACATCAACATGGCGGCCCGCCTTATGTCCTACGCGAAATGGGGCAGCGTCTACATCAGCAACAAGACCGAAGAGCAGGTGCGCGCCCACTTCACCCTCAGCGACCGCTTCGACCTCAAAGTGAAGGGCAAGCAAATCCTCATCCCCACCTACGAAGTCCTCGGCAAGCGCGAGGAAATCGGGGCGACGCGCGGGCTGGCGGGCAATATCGCGCCGCTGACCGGCCGGGACGAGGCTCTCGCCACACTGCAAGCCAGGGGGAACGATCTGCTGCAGAACAAACGCGGGCAAATCATCGCTGTTTTTGGGGACAGCGGCCTGGGCAAGTCGCGGCTCAAGCGCGAATTCAAAACCTGGCTGTTCGAGCAACCTGGGACCGGTGACCTCCTCTGGGTCGAAGGACAATCCATGTCGTTCAGCGAGCCGCTCAACTACTGGCTGGCAGCGCATATCCTGCGCGGCGTGCTGCGGCTTCCCCCCGATGCCACCCAGGAAGACATCCTCTTCACCCTATGGGAACGCGGCGAGGCGCTGCTCGACGCTGAGGCTATGGACGCCATTCCCTTCCTGGCGCACTTGATGGGATTGGAACTCGGCGAAGAGTGGGCCTGGGTCACAGAGCTGGCCCCGAAAATCCGCCAAAAGCAGACCTTCTGGGCCGCCGCGCAATTCTTCACGGGACTGGCGAAGCAGCACCCGCTGGTCATCGCGCTGGACGACCTGCACTGGGCCGACGAGGCATCGCTGGCGCTCTTTGAGGAGCTGATGAGCGTCGCCGACCGCGCGCCGCTGCTGTTGCTGCTCGTCTCGCGCGTCATCCGCGACAAGGGCTGCTGGCATCTGCGCGACGCTGCCGCCGGTAACTACCCGCACCGCTTCACCGAGATCATGCTCAAACCGCTCGATGGCGACGATACCGAAAACCTGTTGGCCGCCCTGCTGCCGGGCGCGCCCATCGAGCCTGGCCTGCGCGCAAACATCCTCGAAAAGGCCGCCGGCAATCCCTTCTACCTGGAAGAAGTCGTACGCACGCTGCAAGACAGCGGGGCCGTCGTGCAGAACACGGACGGCTCGTGGACGGTCGTCCCCGACAAAGTCGCCGCCATCCAGGTGCCGAGCACACTACAGGCAGCGATCGTCGCCCGCATTGACCGCCTGGCCGAAGACAGCCGCCAGGCGCTGCAAAAAGCGTCCGTCATCGGGCGGCAATTCCAGTTGGCCGTGTTCCGCGAGCTGGCGAAGGCCGACGAGCAAATCGACGCGTGGCTGGCGGAGTTGGAGCGCGGCGGGCTGCTGCGCCCGGAGTACACCGCCGACGCCGATTACGCCTTCCCCGACGCGCTCGTCCACGAAGTCGCCTACAACAGCTTGCTCATGAAGCATCGCCGCGAGTTCCACCGCTCGATCGGCAAAACGCTGGAATCGCTCTACGCCGACAAGCTGGAAGCGCACTGCGACCTGCTGGCCTACCACTTCCACCGCAGCGACGACGACGAGAGCGCCGTCAAATACCTGGACCTGGCCGCCAAGAAAGCACGCAACGAGTACGCCAACCTCACCGCCATCGAACGCTACAAGGAGCTATTGGAACGCCGCGAGCAGCAGGGCGACCAAAAAGGCCAGGCCAACGCCCGCGTCATCAGCTACTACCACCAGGGGATGGGTTTACTCGCCCTGCACCGCGAACAGTGGGAACAGGCGGTGGAGCACCTGCACCAGGCGCTCGACCTCAGCGAAAAACTGGTGCTCAAGGCCGAAATTATCGAGAACGTGTCGTATCTGGGACGCGCCTACCTGGGACAGGGGCAATTAGAGGCGGCGCTCGAGGTCTCACAGCGCGCCGTCACGCTGCTGGCGACGCAGAAGGATGTCGAAGCAGCGCAAAAGATCGCGCTGAACCACGCCATCATCCTCGCCGCGCGCGGAGCGCCGGAGGCGAGGGCCTTCCTTCACAAGCCCACGACGAAATGCTACAGCAGGCCGAGCGTCTGGCCAACGCGCAAGACCGGGCGGTCTTTTTGGAGCAAGTCAAAGTCAACCAGGAGATCGTCGCCCGCATGCAAGCGCCCGCCAGATAGAAAGCTATCTGTGAAATCACACCAACGATCTTAAGCGTTGAAGTTGAAGGGGGAGAATCGATGTTACCAGACAAATTGACGCCCACAGAACTGGAGCACTTGTTAGCCGCGGAACTCGATGAAGCGGCCTCAACCGCACCGGTCGATGAACCGCAGCTCTTGCGCCCGATGCCAGAATCGGCGCGGAAAGCCCTGATGCAGGCCATGACCGAGAAAACTTGCGCGCGCGGCGACGTGATCTTCCACGAAGGCACACCCGGCGACGTCGCCTATCTCGTCTGGGCCGGAAAGGTACTTGTCATCAAAGGCAGCCTGGATTCGCCCACCATTCTGGGCTGTCGCGGGCCGGGCGACATCCTGGGCGAAATGGCGCTGCTCGAAAATCAACCGCGCTCGGCCTCGGTCATCGCGCTGACCGACCTGCGGCTGCTTCAAATCTACAAAGAAGACTTCACCCGGCTGCTCAGTGACGTCCCTTCCCTCAGCGTCGAAATCATGGCGACGATAAGCGCCCGGCTGCGCGCCGCCGATACCATCCGCGACGCGACAACGCAAGCGAGCCACCGCCTGAAAAAGCAGGTCTCTTCTTTGATGACCCGTGATGAGAAGGAATTGCTCGATCTCCAGCAGATGCGCCAAGAAACCGTCGACCTTATCATTCACGATCTGCGCAGTCCACTGAACATCATGATCAACGTCCTCGAATTGCTCGACGTCACCCTACCCCAGGAGGTACGCGAAGATAACCGCCAACTCCTTGAGGTAGGGCGTTCGGCCAATAACCGTATGAGACGGCTGGTCGATACCTTGCTGGACACATCGCGTTTGGAATCAGGGGAAGCGCGCCTGAATCTCAAGGAGACGAACATCGCGCACCTCATCCAAACTGCTATCACCGCACTGACCCTCTCGTCGATCAACAAAAGCATCCAATTCCGCACGCGCATCCAGGACAACCTTCCGCCTGTGATGCTGGATGCAGAGCGCATCGAACGTGTAGTGAGCAATCTACTCGATAATGCAATCAAGTACACACTCAGAGGCACAATCACCATCGCTGCGGCACTGGAAGGGGAACACATCAACGTGAGCATCAACGATACGGGACCGGGCATTCCGCCAGCAGAGCGCGAGCACATCTTTGCGCGTTTTACGCAGGTGGAAGGCGAAGAGAGACGGCGGCGCGGGTTCGGCCTGGGGCTGCGGTTCTGTTACCTTGCCGTGCAGGCGCACGGCGGGGCCATCTGGGTGAAAACGGGGGATGGCGGCATCGGCAGCAAGTTCGTGTTTACGCTGCCGGTCAGTCAGACCTGACAAGTCTGGAGAAGCGCTTCGAGTCGCCGGATGTTTTCCTGTTTTCCGGCATTGCGTAGTTCACGCGCGACATCGGTGAAGTAGGTGTGGTTCGATAAAAACGTCAACTGCCGTTGATACCACTCTTCAAGCGTGATCGACGCGCCGTAGGCAATCAACTCGTCATGCAGGTCATGGCTGGTGTCGAGATAGTCTTCACGGCCGAGCGAATCCAGGTCGGCGTCGCACACCAACGCTTCCAGAAAGTTCTGCGGTGCTTGGGGCATCTGCGTCGCCATAATCATCCTTGCGACAGCCTCAATTTGGTCAGGGGTGTAGCCGAAATCGGGCAGGGTCTCTTGGGCGATCCGCACACCAACCGGTTCATTGTTTGCGTACTGCTCCATATACCCCATATCGTGGTACAGAACGGCCGTGCGCAGCAACAGCAAATCGTCGCCAGTCACGCCGGCTAACACCGCCAGCCGTTCGACCGCCGGGAGAACGTCGGCGAAGGTGTGCCGGATGCTGTGATAACGCAGTTCCAACGGTAAATCGTGCGTCAATCGCGCGAACACATACGCCTTTACGCCTTCCCAATCTGGCTCACCCACAATACCACACTCCACACCTCTTAAGAAAAAAAAGCAGCGCCCTGTGACAGGGCGCTGCTTGTCACGACTTAACAATCCAATCCGCGACTTAGCTATGCTGAAGGACGGCCTGTGCCGCCGCCAGGCGCGCTACGGGAACGCGGAACGGAGAACATGAGACGTAGTTCAGGCCGGCCAGATGACAGAACTCGATAGACGACGGATCGCCGCCGTGCTCGCCGCAGATGCCGCACTCCATGCCGGGGCGGGTCTCCCGTCCATCACGCACGCACATTTGCATCAACTTGCCCACGCCGTCGCGGTCGAGTTCCTGGAACGGGTTGCTCGGCAGGATGCCGTTCTCAACGTACTTAGCCAGGAAGCGTCGCTCAGCATCGTCGCGGCTGTACCCGTAAGTCATCTGGGTCAAGTCGTTGGTGCCGAAGGAGTAGAACTGCGCGTACTCCGCAATCTTGGCCGAGGTCAACGCCGCGCGCGGGATTTCGATCATCGTCCCGAATTTGTAGTCAATCTGGATATTCTTTTCTGCCATCACCTGCTTGGCCACGGCTTCCAAATCGGCCTGCGCGACGGCCAACTCATTCACGTGACCGGTCAGCGGGATCATGATTTCGGGATGCACCGAGATGCCTTTGAGCGCCGCATCGCACGCCGCCTCGAAGATAGCGCGCACCTGCATCTCTGTGATGTCCGGATAGGTGATACCCAGGCGGATGCCGCGCAGCCCCATCATCGGGTTAGCTTCGTGCATCTTGTTGACGGCATCCAGCATCGTCTGCTTGGCCTTCAACGTATTTTCCAACAGTTCCTTGGCGGTATCCGTACGCGGACAGCCCGCATCGGCTTTCAGCTCGGTCACAGCCACTAACAGCTCTTCCTGACCCGGCAGGAACTCGTGGAGCGGCGGGTCAATCAGGCGAATGATGACTGGATAACCGTCCATCGCCTCAAACAAACCGTAGAAGTCCGATCGTTGGGAAGGCAGCAACTTCGCCAGTGCGCCACGATAGGTCTTCACCGCTTCCGACTTTTCAATTTCCTCTCGCACCGTCTCCAATTCAGCGGCGACCTCGATCCGGCGTTCGGCGGAAATATTCGCGCCTTCTTCCTTGCCGGTATCCGCAATTGTCTGGAGCCGCTTCTGGCGGTCGAACAGAGCCTGGGCGGCATCGGCACTGAGGATCATCTGCTGTACGAACGGCAGGCGCTCTTGTTCAAAGAACATATGCTCGGTGCGGCACAAACCGATGCCCTTCGCGCCGTACAGGCGGGCGCGGCGGGCGTCCTTGGGATAGTCGGCATTGGTCCAGACCTGCAGCCCACGGGTCGGGAAGCCCTTGTAATCAGCCGGCCACTGGCGAACACCATCGCGGGCAGCAATTTCATCGGCCCACTCCAGAAGGGTACGCAGCTCGACTTCCTTGTCGAAATCGGGGTCTGTCAGCATGATTTTACCTTCATAGACATGCGCCGTCGCCCCATCGAGTGACGCCCAATCGCCTTCTTTCAGGACTTTGCCGTTGACACGCACCTCGCGGGCTTCCACATCGATGTCCAGATCGCGCGCGCCCACGACGGCGGGGATGCCAAACTGCCGGGCGACCACGGCAGCGTGCGCCGTCGCCCCACCCCGGCTGGTGAGAATACCTTTGGATGCGATCATGCCGTGAACATCTTCAGGCTTGGTTTCCGGGCGGATCATGATGACGTCCTTGCCGGCTTTCTTCCAGGCCTCGGCAGTGTCGGCGTCAAAGGCCAACACCCCCACCGCAGCGCCAGGAGAAGCATTCACACCGATCGTACTCAACAGGCGGCCAGAATCTTTGGCCTTCCTCACGTCCTTCTCGTCAAATTGCGGGTGCAAGAGCGCATCGACCTCTTTGGGCGTGACACGCATGATGGCCTCTTCCCGTGAAATCAGGCCTTCATTCGCCATATCCACGGCGATTTTAATGGCGGCGCGGGAGGTGCGCTTGCCGTTGCGGGTTTGCAGCATCCACAGTTTGCCGCGCTCAATGGTGAACTCGGTATCCTGCATGTCTTTGTAGTGTTTTTCCAGCTTTTGGGTGATCTCCAGCAACTGCGCGTGCATGGCGGGCAAATCTTCCCCCATCCGGTTCACCGGCTTGGTGTTGCGGATACCGGCGACGACGTCTTCACCCTGGGCATTGAGCAAGTAATCGCCATAAAAGACTTTGTCGCCCGTCGAGGGATCGCGGGTGAAGGCAACGCCCGTACCGCTATCGTCACCCATGTTGCCAAAGACCATCGTGCAGATGTTGACCGCCGTGCCCCAATCATGCGGAATACCTTCGTGGATACGATAGTCCACCGCGCGCTTGCCATTCCAGGACTTGAAAACAGCAATAATAGCAGCTTCGAGCTGCTTGTAAGGATCGGTGGGGAACTCCTCACCAAAGTGCGCCTGATACATCCGCTTGTATTCAGCTACCAGCCATTTCATTCCCTCCAGGCTGATCTCTGGATCGGCTTCTACCCCTTCCTTCTTCTTCAATTCTTCCAACTTGTGCTCATAATAATCCCGCGAATACCCCATGACGATGTCAGAAAACATCGTGATAAAGCGCCGGTAAGCATCGTAGGAGAACCACTCATTGCCCGTGAGCGCCGCCAGGGCAGCGCGGGTGGTGTCGTTCAATCCCAGGTTGAGGACGGTGTCCATCATACCGGGCATGGAAACGCGCGCGCCGGAGCGCACCGAAACCAACAATGGATTCGTCGCGCCACCAAATTGCTTGCCGGTTTGCGCTTCAATATCCTTGATAGCAGCCAACACTTGCTCCCACAGGCCAGCCGGGAGTTTGCCGGTATTCATGTACTCCACGCAGGCCTCGGTGGTGATCGTGGCGCTAGGCGGAACCGGAACGCCAGCAGAAGTCATATCGATCAACCCGGCGCCTTTGCCGCCAAAAAGCACTTTCATGTCATTCAACGAGGGCGCATGTCCATAGACCTGCGCATATGCCTCTTTACCGTTACGAGATAAATATACCCACTGCTTGCGCATACTTCATTCCCTCCAAAACTTAGTTAGACAAATTCGAGTTATTACCTAAAAATGCGCCAGGAACAAGGATATTTCTATGGCTGTTGCTGGCTTGCCACGACGCGCCGCTGCAAGACATACCAATCGGCGATGGTGCGGAAACGGTCTCCGGTCCGCATCAGCGGCCCCATCTGGTCGCCGTTGACGCGGACATCAATCGCATACGTGTATACCGGGACGTACAGCGGAAGCGCCGGAACTTCGGTCATAAACAACTGCTGAAATTCTTGATACAGGGCGAGGCGTTCGTTGGGATTGACCGTAATGCGGGCCTGCTCAATGACTTCGCTGATGCGCCGGTTTTGAAAGCCTGTGTAGTTCTGGCCCTGGCCCGGCAACGCCTGCGTCTCGTGCCACAAGGGGTACGGGTCGGGATCGCCAGGCAGGATCAAGTGGACCAAGGCCGCTTCATAACTCCGCGACTCCAGTAGGCCGCTGAGCGCCAGAGACGGTACAGCTTGCACGGTCGCCGAAATTCCGATGCGCGCCCACTGCTGGACGATTTCCTGCGCCACGGCCAAATCCTGGTCATCGTTCGACGCTATGAGCGAAAAGGCGAGGGGAACGCCCCCGGCGTTGCGCAGCGGTTCGGCGGTAGTCGTGCGCCGCCAACCGGCCTCACCCAGTAAATCAAGCGCCTGTTGCGGATTGTGGGTGTAGGCCGGAACGTCTGTGGTGTTGTAAGCCCAGGCGCCTGGCAGCAGCGGCGTCTGGGGGATAATCGCCTGGCCCATCAAAACGGTGTCCACGATAGCCTGACGATCCAGGGCATAGAACAACGCCTGGCGCACCTGCGTGCTATTGAACGGCAAGGTGTCTGTCACCAAGCCGTTGAAATACAGCATCACCATTTCGGAGGTTTGCGCTGAATGGAGCTTCAGGTTTTCATCGGCAAAGGCCTGCGGCAAAATATCCGCCGTGATTCGCGCCACGCCTTCCACGGCGCCATCTTGATAGGCTTCAAAAGCCGCCCGCGCGGTTGGATAAAAGCGCAGGAGGATGTTTTCCAGATAAGGCTCCGGTCCATAATAGCGCGGGAAACGTTTGAAGGTCAACGTCGTCACTTGTCCCTGCTCGGTCTGTACCTCGGTCAGCCGAAAAGGTCCGGTGCCAATGGGCTGGCGATTGAACTCCAGGTTGGGCAGATCGGCGGCGCGTATATCATTCAGCAGGTGCATAGGCAACAGCCCAACCGTGGTGTAATCGAGGAATGGCGCATAGGATTCTTGCAGGACAAACTGCACGGTGTAATCATCCAATTTGGTTGCTTCGACTGACCGCCACAACGCACCAATGTCCGGTGGGCCAGGATAATCGGGGTCTTGCAACAAATTGACGGTAAACAGCACGTCATCAGCAGTAAAGTAGAATCCATCGTGCCAGAGCACACGGGGGTTGAGGCTGAAGGTGTAGGTGATCCCACTCGGGTCGATGTCCCACCCGGTTGCCAGGTCCGGCTCCACCGCGCCCGACATCCCGATACGCGTCAGGCCACTGAACACCAGCGCCACAACGTCGCTGTCGGCGTCATTGTAGAAACTGAGTAAGGGATTGAGGGACTGTGGATACCCCCCCACACTCTCGATATACGTGCCGCCGTTGGCCGGGCGGAACTCGGTGGTGTACGTTGTCGCCATGTAAGCCAGGATCATCGCGGTGAGCAAAAAGCCCACCCCGACCAGGAGCATTTGCCAGCCAATTCGACGGAACATGACGGTAAGCGCAATACACAGAAAAAGGACGAAGAAGAAAGGGAGGGGGTACTTCCCTAAGGAATACTTCCCTGGGGAACACTCCCCTTACACTCCCCCGGCTCCGTCCTTTCTGTAGGATAGAATGTTACCCGACCAGCAAAACGTTGATCACCGCGACCAGGAAAAACAAGAGCGAAGCCCCCACGGTCAGGCGGAACAACAAGAGTTCAGGGCCGCGTCGATTGCGAATCAGATTCGTCTGCGAGCCGCCGAAAACACCGCCCATCCCGCTGCTGCGCACCTCAAAGAGTACCAAGACGGTGAGCACAATCCCCAACAGGATTTGTATAATATTCAAATAAGTCTGCATACGTAATCCACCTCCAGGCTCAGGTAGGCGGATTATAACACGCTAACCCAAAATGACAATAGACTCGTTG
>DYKY01000007.1:24580-37323 GCA_020722365.1 Thermoflexus sp. | reverse complement strand
TGCTGGATGCTGGTTGCTGGATGCTGGTTGCTGGATGCTGGTTGCTGGATGCTGGATGCTGGATGCTGGATGCTGGTTGCTGGATAGTAAGCTCTACACGATTCGGGCATAGAATAGGGGTAGCGGCTCAACCGGGTCGGGGGCAAAGGTCAACGCGCGCAGTGCGCGGCGCATGGCCTCATCACGCTTGGCAACGTCGGTGGCATGAATGGTGAAGAGCGGCGCGCCGGCTTCAATCTTGTCGCCCACTTTGCAGTGCATCACGAGCCCTACGCGATGATCGAGGACATCGCCTTTCTTCTCGCGTCCCCCGCCCAATCCCAATGCGACCCTGCCAATCTCGTCCGCGCGCACTTCAGCCAGATAACCATCCTGAGGCGCCGGTACCGTCTCGATGAGCGGCGCATGCGGGAAACGATCCGGCTCATCCACGTAACGTACATCTCCCCCTTGCGCGATAATCAACTGGCGGAACTTCTCCCAGGCCTGCCCGGAGGCCATGGTTTCCGTCACCTGCGCCACAGCCGCTTCCAGCGTGTCCGCTTTCCTGCCCAGGCAAAGCATCTCGGCGGCAACCGTGACGCAGTGTTCGTAGAAATCCTGCGGGCCGTGACCGTGGAGCACATCGATGGCTTCACGAACTTCGAGGCTGTTGCCGACCGCGCAGCCGAGAGGCTGGTTCATGTCCGAAATCAACGCCGTCACCTTGCGTCCGAGCGTCTCCCCAATGCGCACCATCCCTTCAGCCAATGCCCGCGCGGAGTCCAGAGTCTTCATGAACGCGCCGCTGCCCACCTTCACGTCCAGCAGAATAGCGTCAGCCCCTCCGGCGATTTTCTTGCTCATGATCGAGCTGGTAATCAGGGGCATACTGGGCACGGTGCCGGTCACGTCACGTAAGGCGTAGAGTTTGCCATCCGCGGGGGCGAGATTGGCCGATTGCCCGGTGAGCACGATGCCAATTCGAGCCAATTGGGCCTTGAACTCGGCCACGCTCAAATCTGCACGATAGCCGGGCACGGATTCCAACTTATCCAGCGTACCGCCGGAAAATCCCAGCCCCCGCCCCGACATCTTGCCCACCGGCAAACCGCGCGCCGCGACGACAGGAATCGCCACCAGACTCACTTTGTCGCCAACGCCGCCGGTCGAGTGTTTATCGACGACAAAAGGTGCGACATCCTTTAGGTCCAACGCTTCACCGGAATAAGCCATCGCCAACGTCAGATCGCCGGTTTCACGGTCATCCATCCCCCGCAGCATAATCGCCATCAGCAATGCCGATGCCTGGTAGTCGGGTATGGTTCCGTCCGTGTAACCCTGAATAAAATAGTTGATCTCTTCCGTCGTCAGTGACTCACCATCACGTTTCTTCTCGATCAATTCTACCATGCGCATAGGTCCACTCTCCATAAGTCAAACAGATGCAACGCACTTGAATTTGGGACAATACCCCTGGTACAATCTCGCGCGTTGCACCTTGTCATCTAGGCTGAAGTCAAACAAATCCCTTTTGTGATTAATCTATCACGTAGAAAACCACCCCGATGGTTCCTGGGCCGACATGGGTGCCGACCACAGGCGTGAGTATCGTAGTATACATAACTTCCGGGGCGAAAAGCTCTTTGAGCCATCCCTCTACTAAGCCCGCATCCTCGCCAGCCTGGGTATGGATCACGGCCACCTCTACCAGACGCCGGCCATTGGCGCGCTCCTTGACGATTTCCACCAGCCGTTGCAGGGATTTACGGCGCATGCGCACCTTCTCCAACGGCATAACCTTGCCGTCTTCGATCTGCAGGACCGGCTTGAGATTGAGGGCTGTGCCCAACAAGCGCGCCGCGCCGCCGATACGCCCGCCACGGTGCAGGTATTCCAGTGTATCCACGGCAAAGATAATGTTCATATTGTCGCGGACACGCAGCACGCGCTCGATTGCGACCTCAAACGGCTGACCCTCGCGCATGGCGCGGGCTGCGGCCAACACCTGCATTCCCAACCCCATTGACGTCGAGCGCGAATCCACCAACTCGATGTGCAAATCCGGCAGATCGGCTTTCGCCTGGATCGCCGAGGCCAGCGTCCCGCTCAACTCCGCCGAGATAAAAATCCCCAGGATGTTCGTCGTCGCAAATTTCTCTGCTACATTCTGAAAGAATTCGACAAACGCTCCGGGTGAGGGTTGCGACGTCGTCGGGAAAGTCTCGCGCTCCTGAAGCCATTTGTAGAACGTCGTCGCGTCCAAATTGACGCCATCGAGATACGTTTCCTCGCCCCAATGCACGGTCAGAGGAATAATGGGAATATCGTACTCAGAGACTAACTCCGGCGGCAAGTTCGCCGTACTGTCTGTCACGACAACAAAATGATTCATTGATCCCTCCTTACACATAAGAACTAAAGAATGAAAATCGAATCAGACTACAGCCTAGTTGTTCCATACTATAGCGGACAAAGCCTAGATGACAAGGAGCAGCGCGAATAAACCAACATCTATTATACTAAATATGTCAAATGTGGTACAATGACTTTCAAAAGCAGAGTCAACACGCAAATGGATAAGGAGTTCATATGCCCAGAATACTTGTTGCTGACGACGATAAAGTCATGCTTGGACTACTCAAAACACTGATGGAAATGGAAGGCAATGAAGTTGTTGCCGTTACCCGCCCTGAGGATATTGTCCAGGCTGCGCAAGCACAGGAACCGGCTCTGATCTTAATGGATTACCATCTAGCAGGCGGCGATTCAATAAACGCGCTCCGTATCTTGAAAGAGGACGAGGCGTTGAAAGGAATTCCGGTTTTAGTCATCTCGGGCATGGATCGCGAGCTTGAGTGTAAAAAAGCCGGAGCTGAGGGTTTCATTCTCAAGCCTTTCCGCCCTAACGAACTCCTTGAACGGATTAGCGGTATGATCACACAAACACAGTAGAGGTCTGAATACATCATAATGACGAGAAGAAGGCGTAAGAAGAAAACACAGTCTAATGAACAATGGTACAAGATGGACCTGCACATGCATACTCCGGCATCGGCAGACCATCAACAGAAAAATATAACCTGTCTTGAGATTTTACAAGAGGCCGAGCGGCGCGACCTGGATATCATCGCGTTTACCGACCACAACACCGTAGCCGGTTACAAGCAGATGCTTGAGGAGATCGACGATCTCGAGTTGCTAAAACGCCTCAACCGGCTAAAGCCTGAAGAGGAAAAGAGGCTTCAGGAATACCGCCGCTTGCAAGATAAACTCCTCCTGCTCACCGGATTTGAGTTTACAGCTACATTTGGTTTTCACATCCTGGGCATTTTCCCGCCCGACACATCCATGCGTGAGTTGGAGTTCTTGCTCTTGCAGATGAACGTCCCCGAAGACAAACTGGACGACGGCGCCACCGAAGTCGGCGCCACCGTCGATGTCTTGACGGCCTATCAGATGATCGCCGATGCGGGCGGGCTGGTCATTGCCGCGCACGCAAACTCGGCGCATGGCGTCGCCATGCAAGGTATTCGCTTTGGCGGGCAGACGCGCATCGCGTTCACCCAGGATCCCAACCTGCACGCCTTGGAAGTCACCGATCTGGAAAGAGTCGGCAAGAAGACGACCGCGCGCTTTTTCGATGGCTCCAAGCCCGAATACCCGCGCCGCATGCGCTGTATCCAGGGATCGGATGCCCACCGCCTGACGCGCGATCCGAATAACCCGCGCAACCCGGGCATCGGCGACCGTGTCACCGAGATCCTCTTGGACGAACTCTCTTTCCCGGCGCTGTATGCGGTCCTGACAGGCGACGACTTCGCCCGCACACGTCCCTACCGCGCCGAAGCGCATCCCTTCGATTATATTCAAGCCGCCCGCGCGGAAGGCCCGAACATCGTCCAAGACTTCCACGAGCGCTACATCCGGCGTGGCGGCTTCCTGGATGCGATTGTGGCCGACGTCTGCGCCTTCGCCAACACGAATGGCGGCGCGCTCTATATCGGCGTCTCCCCGGATGCGGATACACCGCCGGTAGGCGTCGGCAACACGCCCACACGGGTGATCAACGCCCTGAAGACGGAGATCGAAACGCGCATCACACCTACGCTGCCGGTCAGCATTGACGTTCAGGAAACACAAAACGTCAAGGTTGTGCGTATAGTTGTGCCGCGTGGCGAGCATCCCCCTTACGCGCTGGATGAGAGCCAAATTTTCATCCGCAGCGAGGCCGAAACGACCCCCGCCGTGCGTGATGAAATCGTGGAGTTGGTCAAGCTCGGAGTGGGCGCCGGTGCGCCCGCAGCGCCCGCTCCCATCAAGACCGCTGAGGAAAAACAGCTCCAGACAGACAGCCGCCTCTCCATCGACCCGCCGCACACTGGGGTGGAAATCGCTGCCGTGGAAACCCGGAACACTGTACGTTACTACACTATGCGCGACCTGCGCAACGGCAGCCTGGTCAGCAATGTGACCCGCAACTCAGCGCGCCGCCTCTGGCGCTATGCCATCGACGAGGCAGAAAACAACCCGGTCAAACCGAACCAGGTGCGCTGGATAGGCAACATCGGGATTTGGAAGCAGCGGGAGTACAACACGCAGATGCGCTACGATTTGGTGGAAAAGGTCAATGACGAACTACACGTCTACTATGGCGTGACCGAAGAGGGTATTCACGGCCCCTGGGCAGCGTTGGTGGGTGAATAAAGTTGCAAGGAGGAGTTATGCGGATCCTATCCGTATCCGAAGTCCGCGCCCTGGAATCAACCGCCGACATGGCCGGTTACAGCTACGCGCAGATGATGGAGCAAGCTGGCAAGAGCCTGGCGATTGCAGTAGTCCAGCGCATTTCCCCGCTCAGGGGACGCCGCGTCCTTGTCCTCGTGGGGCCGGGAAACAACGGTGGAGATGGACTGGTCGCTGCGCGCCTGCTGCGTGAGTCCGGCGCCCAAGTCACCGCTTACCTCACCAGCAAACGCGATCCCGAACAGGATACCGTCTTCAAGCAAACGCAGGCGTCAGGCGTGACGATGGTGTATGCGCAAGACGATCCACAGTTCGAGTTGCTGACGCGTCTGACGTCGCAGGCGCACGTCATCCTGGATAGTCTGCTTGGGATTGGCTCAAGCCCGCCCCTGCGTGGCATCATCGCCGACGTAGTGCGAAACGTCAAAGCCGGATTAGCACAGATCACCGCCGATCCACTGACGTCTTTGAATCGTCCCCCAAAACCGACAGCGCCTCGCCCATTGATTGTCGCCGTAGATGGACCTTCGGGGTTGGACTTCGATAGTGGCGACATCGACCCACTGGCGTTGAAAGCGCACCTGACTGTCACCTTCGCCACACCCAAGTGGGGGCACTTCACGCTTCCCGGCGCGGAATACGTAGGGGAACTGCTGGTCGCCGACATCGGCATCCCCAAGCACATAGAAATTCCGAACAAGGGCACGGCCATCGCTACCCCCGAAATTGTCCGGCAGTGGCTACCAACGCGCTCGCTGGATGCACACAAGGGCGCGTTTGGCAAGGCATTGATCGTCGCCGGATCGGTCAACTACACCGGAGCCGCACTCCTGGCTGCCTCGGCTGCGGTGCGCGCCGGGGCCGGCCTGGTCACACTGGCGATCCCCAACCTGCTGCACCCGGCCATCGTTCCGGCGTTACCTGAGGTCACCTACATCCTGCTGCCGCACACGCTCGGCGTATTGGACGGACACGCGATGGGGCCGCTGACGGAAAAAATCGGGGGCGAGAACTCACTCGCGTATTCGGCCATGCTCGTCGGACCGGGATTGGGGCACACCCCAGAGACCGTCGCCTTTATGCGGCGGCTTTTCGGTCTAGAGACGGGGAAACGCGGTACAGGCTTCGCGCCGCGTGAAACCAAGACGGCAGGTGAACGCCCGACGCTTCCGCCGCTGGTGGTGGATGCGGACGGCCTGAACATTCTGAGCGACATCGCCGAGTGGCAAAAGCTGCTGCCGCCGGAGACGATCCTCACCCCTCACCCTGGGGAAATGGCTCGCCTCACCGGCAAGACCACAGCCGAGGTACAGGCCAACCGCTTGCGCATCGCGCAAACGAGCGCCGCCGCCTGGGGGCACATCGTCGTGCTCAAAGGCGCATTCACCATTGTCGCTGCACCGGATGGGAAAACCATGCTGTCGCCCTTCGCCAATCCAGGATTAGCATCGGCGGGAACCGGCGACGTTTTGGCAGGTACGATCGTCGCGTTGCGGGCGCAGGGATTAGAAGCTTTCCAGGCCGCCGTTGCCGGCGCCTATCTTCATGGCCTGGCCGGGGAAATTGTCCGTGAGCGCCTGGGCACAGCCGGTATAGCCGCCAGCGACGTAGCGCGCGCTTTGCCCGAGGCCGTCCAGAGAATTACATAACCTTGCGAAGGTGTGCGAACCAGGCGACGCGCAGTCTCGTTCGCATGGACCTTCGCAAGGTTTGCTTACCGCAACGATTGGGCGAATGTGTAACCCAGTTCCTCGGCTTTGAGCAAGTCCTGAGACGTCGGGCCACCGGGGAACTCCCAGGACTCGACCAGCTCCCACTTGAGCTTTTCGGCCCACTGCGCGATCTCGCGGCGCGCGCCGCCACTCCAGCCAAAGCTGCCAAAGTAGGCCAGTTTGCGGTTCTGAATGCGCTTACGATTCAGCATATCCAACACATGCGCCATCGGCGGGAAGAGTTCGCCTTCGTAGGTAGGCGCGCCGATTAACACACCACTGCACGTGTAAACCGAAGACAGGATATAGCTGGCGTGAATGTGCCGCACGTCAAAAATGTCTACCGGCATGCCCGCACGCGCGACGCCTGCTGCCACCGCCTCCACCATCTTCTCCGTGTTGCCGTACATCGTGCCGTAGAGCAAGGTCACGCCTAGCTCGGGGCCTTCGATTGCATAGTTGGCCCATTTTTGGTACAGCTCGATGATACGCTCCGGATGCTTGCGCCAGAGCAGGCCGTGCGAGGGAGCTACCACATCGACAGGGATGCCTGCCAGCTTGTCGATGGCTTTGAGCACGGGTTTGGGGAACAGGGCCACGATGTTGGCGTAATAGCGTAACGCCTCGCGCTCATAGAATTCCGGCGCGGTACATTGATCATCGAAGATCGCGCCTTGTAATGCGCCGTAGCCGCCAAAAGCGTCGCAGGAGAACAACACCTTTTGCGTCGTCTCGTACGTCAACATTGTCTCCGGCCAGTGCACCATCGGCGCACTGTGAAACTGCAACTGATGCGGCCCAAGGTCCAACACCTCGCCATCTTCGACAGCGTGAACGTTATCCGTTACCTGGTAATAGTTCTCCAGCATTTTGACGGCGCGGCTGGTACAGAGAAACGTCACGTTCGGCGCAATGCGGCGCAGTGTGCGGAGCACGCCGGTGTGGTCTGGCTCCATATGGTTGATCACGATGTAATCGAGCAATGCCGGATCGAAGACCTCGGCAATCTGATCGAGTAGCGCATCGCCCTTGATGTCTTTCGCGGCATCCACGAGGACTTTCCTCTCCCCGTCGATGACATAGGCGTTGTAGGAGACGCCCTCGCTTGTGATCGGCCAGAGACCCTCGAACAGGTCGGTGGTCCGGTCGTTGACGCCGATCCAATAGATCCCGGGTTTGACGTTAACCGCAGGCATGGTTGCACCCCTTAGTCATCAGACAGCGTCCAGGTCATGTCGGATGATAAATCAACTTCGTATTGCTCGGCCAGCACATTATCTTCACAATCGCGCGCCATCAAATCATACGTCCCCGGACGCACGTAGAAAATGCGCGTCCGGCCCGCCATAATCGTCTCGTTCTCACCCATCTGATCATCGCCCCAATCATCGCCGGTTGAGGAAGAGATGAAGATGTAGCACGCTTCTGTCTCCGACGTATTATCCACAAACAACCGCGAGGTCGCGCGCGAGTCGCCTACGGTGATCGTCGTATTGCCATCGATGTACCACCCAGTTGCCATCACCGCTTCATCGCACGCCTCGAGTTGAACGTCGTGTTGCCCGGCAGGAACGGTAAAGGTTTTGCTATCGCCGGAGGCAATCGTTTCCTCGCCGCCGAGCCAATCCTCGCCCCACTCATCGCTTTCACTGCTGGAAATCAACACATAACACACTTCATCGGGAGACTGGTTATCAACCTTGATCTGAAATTCGCCCGTGCTGGCCGTCCCGCCGCCGCTCGTTTCACGGCCCGAAAAGAGGGAACACCCTAGCGACGCTATTAACAACACCATCACTATCAATAACACCATTCGCTGTTTCATGAACACACCTCCTTATCGGATCAATTATAGGCATTATACAATAGCGCAATAAAGGGACAAGTCGCGCTAGTTCTGGATTTCACAGCTTTTTCCGGTAGAATAGGACCCAATGATGCAAAAACTGAAAGACAGGTTTAGCGATCCCGTCGCGTGGGTCATTGCGTTGACCGCAGTGTATTTGGTCATTCTCGCCACACGCCCCGCGGAGGCGTTCTTCGGCGTCCCCGGTCAATGGACATGGTCGGGGCGACCGCCCGCCGCGAGCACCATCCCGCGCTGGTGGCCCGCTATCATCGCCTTGGGACTTAGCAGTATAGCCGCAATCACGCTGGATAAACGCTGGCCCAACCTCGCCCGGCGACAGCACGCTATAGCAATCGGGTTTCTGGTTGCAACCATTCCGCTCATACAAATCCTTCTGAAATACATCCACTACCAGAATCCTATTGAATTCTATCTGTATCGCACCATTGGTCCACACAACGGTTTTTGGCAAATCGCCGTATCTATCGAAACGCTCAGCGAGTATTTGCACACGTATCCAACGCAGATGCAAGCGCTGGAAGGTGTTTTCGGGCATCTTACTACACACCCGCCGGGAAACATCCTCTACCTGTGGCTATGGCGTAAGGGATTCGAGGCGGTTCCTGGGTTAGCCCATATCGTTGCACAGTGGTTGCGCAGCTACAACTGCGCCGATCTTACCTTCGTGACGCGGCCTGATGCACACATCGCGGCTGCTCTGGGACAAATGAGCCTGCCTTTACTGAGCGGGTTGACCGTCTTGCCGCTCTACATCTGGGGAAAACGCCTGGGCGGCGGGCAAGCCGGCTGGCGTGCGGCCAGCCTGTTTGCGCTCGTCCCGGCGCTCTCATTGTTCACCATGCGCTGGGATAGCGTTTATCCGCTTCTCGCCGCAACAGCTTTCGCTACATTGCACATTGGCTTGGCCGATGACAAACCGGCGCTATGGTTATTGGCGGGTGTGATTGTGTCGGTTGCGTCATTTTGCAGTTTTGGTAATGCGCCCTTGGCGCCAGGGATGGCGCTCTACGCGGCGCTCTATCTTTGGACAAAAAGCCCGCGCGCACTCTGGCAAGCCTGGCGCGGCTGGCTGGCCCTACTTCTCGGTGGGTACAGCGTGTGGGGCATCTTCCACGTGACCACCGGCGTTGCGCTCTGGGATTTATTAGCCATCACCGGCAATATCCAAGCCACATTGCGCAGCACCTACAGTTATGGGCAATGGCTTTTTTACAACGCCTACGATGTGCTCGCTTTCACCGGCGTTCCGATGGGCGTTGTATTTGTGACGGAAGCCGTGCGCGCGTGGAAGAAAATGTTGCGACAACGTGCAAACGGCATCCTGTTACCTGCCCTCACCGTCTCCGGCGTACTTGTCGCAGTGAACGTCGCGGGTGTCTCGCCGGGAGAAGTCGGGCGGCTGTGGATGCCATGGATGACAGGAACGGTCATTGTAACGGCGCTGTGGTTACATCGCCGGTCCTGGTCACAGCGCAACTACGCACTTCTCATAGGATTGCTCGCACTGCAAAGCCTGTGGATGACGCTCTTTCTGCGTGTCAGTCCAACCGGTATGCCGAGTTATATCCCGCGCCAGCCAGGCAATCCGACGGTCGCTACGCCGTTGCACGTGACATTCGACCAGGACATCCGGCTCGTGGGCTATGCCGTAGAACCGGCGCAGACCACGCCGGGCGGCACGGTCGATCTCACGCTCTACTGGCAAGCCGAAACGCGCCCCGCTCTGCCCTACACCGTCTTCGCCCATCTCACCGATGCGGACGGCGCACTGCGAGCCCAAAATGACAGTATGCCCGCCGGGAACACACTCCCCACCTCCTGCTGGCTGCCCGGCGAAGTGGTGGAAGACCATCGCCCCATCGCAATCCCGGCAGACATACCGCCGGGTGTGTACACCATACAGGTGGGCCTCTACTATCTACCTACACTCGTGCGCTTGCCCATCATTGACGGCGGCGAAGGTGACATTTTCCGTTTACCGAGTACAATAACAGTTGAAGAATGAGCAAATGAGCGAATGGCAAATGGCGCTCATTGCACAAACTCTCATTTCTCATTTCTAATTTCTTTATTTCTCAGGAGAAGTTTGTATGCGTATTGGGATAATTACTGGAGAATACCCGCCATTGGAAGGCGGTGTGGGTGACTTTAGCCGCGAGTTAGGCATAGCCCTACGGGAGGCCGGTCATGAGCTGCACATCCTCACCACTCGAACGAACGATCGCCAGCCCGGTCCGGCGGAGGAGGATGGGCTGTTGATTTACCGCGAGATCACCGACTGGGATCGGAGCGCCCATGCAAACATCACCCGCTGGATCAACAAATTGGCGCTCGATGTGGTGAACATCCAGTACCAGGCCGCTGCTTATCAGATGCGCGGCGGGATCAATTTCTATCCGCGTGCGCAGAAACGCCGTCTCAGCGCCCCCATCGTAGTAACGTACCACGATTTATTGCCACCTTATTTGTTTCCCAAGGCCGGGCGACTGCGTCAGTGGTCTGTGCGCCAGTTAGCTCAACACGCCGACGGCGTCATCGTCACCAATGGTGATGACTACACGGCACTGACCACAATGATGGAGAACTCGCTGCCACCGACGCGCCTGATTCCCATCGGTAGTAACATCGCGCCGCAACTGCCCGCCGGGTACGACCGCTTGGCGTGGCGTGCTGCACGCGGCATTTCCTCCGAGGACTTGCTGATCGGCTTCTTTGGCTTTCTGAACCGCAACAAAGGTGTCGAAACACTGATCGACGCGCTCGGCCAACTGATCACCAGCGGAGTGCCGGCCCACCTGCTGTTCATCGGCGGGCGACTAGGATCAAGCGACAGTACCAATGCGCGCTACGCCGACGAGATCGACGCGCTGATCCGAGAGGCGGGTCTTAGTGAGCGCGTGCAGCGCACCGGCTTCATCACACCCTCTGAGGTCTCTGCCGCGCTTCTGGCGGTGGACATCTGCGCCCTACCTTATCGCCATGGCGCGAGTCTGCGCCACGGAACACTTCACGCGGCGTTGGCGCACGGCAAAGCCATCGTCACGACAACACCCAAGGTGGACACACCACAACTAAAGAATGGCGTCAACATCATCCTTGTCCCTCCCGAAAACCCCGAGTTTCTGGCCAGTGTCATCCATGCCTTATGGGAAAACCCGCAGGCGCGCGAGGAAATCGAGCAACAAGCTGCACAACTGGCCCACGACTTTTCCTGGGAGCGTATCGCCGCGCGCACAGCAGAGTTCTTCCGCACAGTTCACGATCGAGCTGGGCGTAAGTAAGGAATAAGGATCGATTCGGAGTAACACACTTGGAAGGCGCCTAGAAATGCGACCAGCGGAGAATCCTTTGCGCCTGGCCTTGATTCTGCTTCTGGTCAGTTTCACCGTCCTGGGCATGCTTTACAGCGCCGTCGTCCCCATCTTCGAGGCCTCGGACGAGGTGTGGCACTACCCCATGGTCGAACACCTGGCGCGCGAGTGGACGCTGCCGGTGCAGCCGCTCGAACCCGGCGCATCGAGCGGCCCGTGGCGGCAAGAAGCCAGCCAGCCGCCGCTCTATTACGCGCTGGCCGCCACACTCACCGCCTGGATCGACACGTCGCCCACGGCGGCACCCTACGATCTGGATACGGTCCGCCATCTCAACCCGCACGTGGCCGCCGGCGAGGTCACGCCCGATGGCAATAATCCCAATCTGGTCGTCCACAACCCGGTGCTGGAACGCTTTCCTTGGCGCGGTGCGGTGTTGGCCGTTCACGTTGCGCGCATCTTCTCCGTGCTGCTGGGGACATGGGCGATTTACCTCACGTGGGCGCTCGTCCGTGAGCTGTACCCTGAACGTCCTCAACTGGCGCTGCTTGCCGCCGCCATTCACGCCTTCACGCCGATGTCGCTGTTCGTCAACGCCTCGGTGAACAACGACAATCTGATTGTGCCGTTGTGTTCGCTGGCGTTGTTGATGATGGTTCGGTTAGTTAAAAATTCAAAGTTGAAAGTTGAAAGTTCAAAGTTGAAAGTTCAAAGCGACCTGGCGTTAGGTGTAGTGATTGGGTTAGGGTTGCTGACGAAAGCGAGCGCGATTGCGTTGCTGCCGTTCGCTGCTGCGACCATAGCCTGGGAAGCATGGCAGAATCTAAAATGGCAGACCGAAAATCGAAAATCAAAAATCAAAAAACATCCCCCCCTACTCCCTACTCCCTACTCCCTACTCCCCACAATCACGCTTCACGCCTTACGCGACCTGGCGCTCGTCCTGCTGCCCGCACTCGCCATCTCCGGCTGGTGGTTCTACCGGAATTTCCGGCTTTACGGCGATTGGCTCGGCCTCAATGCCTTCTACGCCGTCCTCGGCACCCGCGACGTAGCGGCAGATTTGGCGCAACTGTGGGCCGAACGGTTCGCCTTCGCCGCCGGGTATTGGGGCAACTTCGGCGG
>DYKY01000007.1:22183-24480 GCA_020722365.1 Thermoflexus sp. | reverse complement strand
TCCGCGCTGCCGATGTGGTCGCTGGCGCTGGCGTTGCCATTTAGTCTAGAGTCCAAAGTCCAAAGTCCAAAGTCAGGCGCCTCCAAAATCCAAAATCTAAAATCTAACATCCTCGCCACTTTCCTCTTCGTCTTGTGCCTGATCGCGCTTCCCGCGTGGATTGTGCCCGCGTACACGCCGCCGCGGTCGACGCGCGCTACGCTGAGCACCCCACCCTTGCACGCGGATTTCGGCAACGCGCTGCGGCTGACCGGCTTCCAAATCGACCGGCGCAACACGATGCCCGGCGACACGGTCGGGCTGACATTGCAGTGGACAGTCCTCGCGCCCACCACTGCCGACCACAGCCTCTTCATCCACGTGCTTGGCGCGGGCGAGCGCATCATCGCGCAGCGCGACACGTTCCCCGGACGCGGCTTGCTCTCGACAACGTGGTTGACGCCGGGTCACACCTGGATCGAGCACTACGAGATCGCCATCTCGCCGCTGGCCTACGCGCCCGACAGCCTGACGTTTGCCGTGGGGATGGTCGAGACCGCTACCGGCGCGCGGCTGCCGGTGCAGGCCGACGGTCCCCTCACCGTTATGCCTGCGGGCAACGCCGTAACTTTCGGCGACGTGTGGTTGGGCGAGGCGGCAGAGCCGACAGAGGTCTATTTCGGCAAGGGCATTGTGCTCACCGGCTACGATCTGAGCGACGTGATCGTGGCGTGCGGCGAGACACTTCAGGCGATGCTGCACTGGCGTTGCGCAGCGCGCATCGACGGCGACTACACCATCTCCGTGCAGCTCATCGACGCGCAATGGAACAAGGCCGCCCAGTCCGATGCCTGGCCGCTCGACGGCGCAGCGCCGACGTCCTCCTGGCAGGTGGGACAAACGATTGAAGAGCCGCGCGCGCTCGCCATCGCCGCCGACGTCACACCGGACGTCTACAATCTACAACTGGCGATCTACCGCGTGAATGACGAGGGAGAACTGGAACACTTGCCTATCGTGTGGGAAAAGGGCCAGATGCCCGCCAAAACCGTCGTGCTGACGCGGGTACGGGTGGAAGAATAACCTCGAATTGTAGATTCAGGTGCAGGACTTGCCGACCTCGAATTTGTAGCGAATAGACGAATGATCGCTTGACTAACGCACGTTTCTCGTTGATCCGAGGTCTAAATTCGTTTATTCGTTCCCTGATTCGTGGTCGGCCTACACGCCCGAATGGTTGCCACGAATTCACACTAATCTTCTGTCGTCGAAGATTTGTGCCTCTTGCAACCAAACGACAATCTGGATATACTAAAGCCAGTGGAATGATTCAATAGCTTCACTACCCCCACGCTTATAGTTGACGTTTTGCGAAAAAAGAAAGGAGTGGACTCTATGGCCGAAAAAATCTGTTGTGTGTGCCACCGCCCCCTCAGCCCGGAAGAAACCCGCACGCTGGGGGGCCGGACTTACTGCGCGCAACACTACGCCAAAGCCACGCAGGATCGTCCCGGCCTCTGGCGCGCCGGTCTGGGCATGATCGTGGGCCAACTGGTCTTCGTGCTGCTCGTGGAAATCCTGGTCGGTGTCTTCAAGCCGGCGCTCTCCGGCCGGATGCTGGACGTGGCCGGGCTGATCCTGGCCTTGGGTGCGGCGCTGATCTGGTTGCTCTTCTTCTACCAGCAAGATCGCCTGGAACCGGAGCCGAAAGGCTACATTCTGGGCGTCTTCATCCTCGGCGCGCTGGCAGCGCAGGGCGTAGGCATCCCCCTGAAAGAAAACGTCTTCGGGGTAGGGCGCTGGTTGTCTTTCAGCCCCCTGGGAGGACTGTTGGGCGCGATTCTCATCGTCGGTTTCATCGAAGAATCCCTCAAATACTTCGCCGTGCGCTATTCCGTCTACGCGCTGCCCGAATTTGACGAGCGCATCGACGGCGTCATCTACGGCACGACGGCCGGCCTGGGCTACGCGACCGCCCTCAACCTGCACTACATCGTCGCCACCGGCGGCGTAAACTTGCAGGCCGCGGTCATCCGCGTCGTCGTGACCGCGCTGGCGCAGGCCAGCTTCGCCGGGCTGAGCGGCTACTTCCTCGGGCGCGCCAAGTTCGAGGACGAGCCGGTCTGGTGGCTGCCCGCCGGCGTGACACTGGCCGCCGTCCTCAACGGCGTCTTCACGACGCTGCACGGCGAACTGACCACGCCCGCCCTCCACCTCGCCGGCGGCGGCTTCAATCCCTGGCCAGGACTTGCTCTGGCTGCCATCGTCGCCGGAGGAACGCTGGGCCTGCTCTATTACCTGATGCGGCGCGCCAACCG
>DYKY01000007.1:0-22083 GCA_020722365.1 Thermoflexus sp. | reverse complement strand
GGCACGTTTGCCACCACGTTGGAACTGCGCCGCCGCCCGCTGGCTGCCGAAACCGACGTCTCCCTGGCGCTCGACGCTTTAGTCCTGGAACGCGCCGCGGACGCCACCGCGTACACCTCCCTGAACACCGAACAAGTGCTGGTGCATAACACCACCGCCACACAGCGCGGCTTCACCTACGTCGCCGTGAACCACAATCCCTACGTGGATCAACTGCCGGTTGTCGTGCGTGGGCTGGATGTGGCGCTGCGCGTGGCGGATCAAGTGTACGTGATCACGTACATGGCGAACGCCGACGAATTCGACGCGAGCTACCCCTACTTCCGCGCCTTCATTGAAGACCTGGAATTTTGAGGTGGAACCATGAAGCATAAACTGCATTTTTGGATCATCTTGTTTACGTTTATAGTTTCGCTAAGCTGCGGTCGGCCCGACACGCTGCCCACCGTCGCGCCGACGACAGCCCCCGCAACCACCCGAGCGCCGAAAGCAACCGCGACGCCGGAAGCCGCTACGGCGGTCCCCTCCGCTGAAGGCCCCACTCCCACCACGCCCGCAGTGGAAGAGACGCCGGCGCCCATCGGCGGCCGGGAGATTCGGCAACACCTCCTCCGGGCCACCGTCCAAATCCTGGCCTTGGAGAAAAAGGGCGGGCGGCTTCAACCGATGTGGACCGGTTCCGGCACCATCTTGACGCCGGATGGCCTCATCCTCACCAACGCTCACGTCGTCACCGATCCCGACCCCGACTACCACCCCGATGCGCTTGGCGTCGCCATTACCGTGCGCTCCGACAAACTGCCGGAGCTAAAATACCTGGCGGAAGCGGTGGCGGTAGATACCACCCTCGACCTTGCCGTCATCCAGATCGTCAGCGACCTGAGCGGCAATCCGGTGAACGTGGAGGCGTTGAATCTCAACTACATCCCCCTGGGCGACTCGGACAAGCTGGAACTGGGTGACCTGATCCACATCCTGGGCTATCCCGGCATCGGCGGCGAGACGATCACGTTCACCGAAGGCGTGGTGAGCGGGTTCACCCGCGAGCCGGGCGTGGAGGGCCGCGCTTACGTCAAGACGGATGCCACCATCGCTGGCGGCAACAGCGGCGGCCTGGCAGCCAACCTGGATGGCGAAATCATCGGCGTGCCGACGCAGGTGGGATACGGCGGCGCGGAGCGCTTCGCCGACTGCCGCTATCTGGCCGACACCAACGGCGACGGCGACATTGACCAGAACGACAACTGCATCCCGGTGGGCGGCTTCATCAACGCCGTCCGCCCCATCAACCTGGCGAAGCCGTTAGTGGAGGCGGCGCGTCTGGGCATCACGCCGAATACCGAGAAGACCGAACCGGGCAAGCCCGGCGACGGCGCGGGCGAAGCCAGCTTCAGCCGCCTCGTGTTTGCCCCCGCAGTGGACGACCGGGATCAACCAACGGCCATCGTCACCCACCTGCCCTCCGGCGCGACCGAACTGTACGCCTGTTGGGAGTACGCCGGCATGGCCGATACGCTCACCTGGGAGGCGCGCTGGTACCTCGATGGCCAATACCAGGAGGATGTGAGTTGGACGCCGGCCCTGTGGAAAGGCGGGGAAGAGGGCACCTGGTGGGTGAGCGTCTACAACGAGGACGGCCTGATTGAGGGGAAGTACAGGTTAGAATTGTATGTGGAAGGTCGAAAGCTCCTTGAGGGTGAAATTCAGGTGGGAGGCGACGTCTCCGGTCCGGCCATCACCGACCTCGTCTTCTCCGCCGGCATCACCGCCGACGAACGTCCCACCGATCCGGCGACGATCCTACCCTCCGGCATAGACACGGTCTACGCTTTCTTCGACTTCAGCGGCATGAGCGATGGGGCGACATGGTCACGCTTCTGGTATTACGAAGGCGAGGAGGTCGCCTCGAGGGAGGCTACCTGGGATGGGGGCAGCGACGGCGCGACGTGGCTCTCGCTCGGTTCCGACGAGCCGCTGGCTCCCGGCGCGTACCGGCTGGAGCTGTACGTCGAAGACGTGCTGCTGGCGGCCGGCAACTTCACCGTCGCGGGCAACCAGTCGCAGGAGGCCATCGGCCCGATCCTCTTCGCTGCCGGCATCAATGACGACGGCGATCCAGTGAATCCCGGCGAGACGTTCCCCAGCGGCACGGAGGAACTGCACTTCTTTGTCGAGTACAACGGGATGCAGGACGGCTTGAGCTTCGATGAGCGCTGGCTTTTCGACGGCGAGGAGCTGCTCACCGTAAACGTCACCTGGGAGCAGGGCACAAGCGGCACATTCAGCGACTTCATCTATCGCAAGAACGGCGAACCGCTGTGGGACGGCGAGTACACGGTGGAGCTATACCTGGAAGGCGAGCTGGTACAAAGTGCGAGCGCCACCATCGGTGGCGAAGCGCCGCCTACGCCTATGCCGCCAACCGGGAAGGGGTTGCAAATCCAGGGGTACATCCTGGATGCGGATACGCAACGCGGCATCGAGGGCGCGGTCTACGTGGTGCTGATCCCCGGTGTGACCGTTGGCGAGTGGGAAGGCAACGAAGAGGGTATCTACACCGGCGGCGTGACCGATGCCGATGGTTACTTTGAATTGGAAGACCTGTTGGAACGCGGCGAAACTTACAGCATCATCGTGTGGGCCGATGGCTACGTCCCCGTCACCGGCGACGGCATCCAAATCGGCAACGAAGCCTCGCCGCTGGAAGTGGAAATTCTGTTACAGAAAGAGTGAGTCGCTAGCTATCTTACACCATCAAAACTATAACGACGATGCCGGTCACGACCATCAACGCCATCCCCGGCCACAAAGCGCGGCGCAGCGCCGAAGAACCGCTCGCCAGCGCGAAGACGCCCTTGAAGAGCGTGTTCGACAGCGCCGCAATCGTGATGGCCCGCGCGGCGACGGTCATGTCGAGTTGTGTAGGCGCGCGCACCAGATCGACCATCGAGAGCGCGATGGCGTCCACGTTGGCCAGGCCGGAAACGAAGCTCGAGATGTAGATTCCGGTGTTGCCAAACAGAACGCGCGCCGCTGTGGAGATGAGCAGAATCACCGTATACAGTGCGCCGAACTTGACCGCAGGGCCGAGTTCGAACGGGTTGACGAAGGTGACGTCTTCCTTCTCGTACGTGCGCTGGCGGAGATACAGATAGCCGCAGTAAATCAGCCCCGCTGCCAACGACGCCGTCATCGGCAACAATAACCGGTAAGCCAGCGTTGCATTGAGCGCGAAAACGACCACCAACACCCGGATGAACATCACCGTCCACGCAACGATGATCGCCAGCGAAAAGGGGCGCGCCAGCTCCGGGTTAGCGCGGCTGCGCTGCGAAAAGCTCAGGGTGACGGCGGGGCTCGACGCCAAGCCGCCGAGCAATCCCGTCAAGCCGATCCCGCGCTGCGTCCCGATGATCTTGATCATCACGTAACCCAGAAAACTGATGCCGGAGATAAGGACCACCATCAGCCAGATTTTGTAGGGATTGAACACATCGTAGGGCGGCGGGCCGAAGTTGCGATTCGGCAACATCGGCAGGACGATGACGCTGATGACGGCAAACTTGAGCGTCGCGTAGATGTCCTCGCGGGTGATGGCATGCGCCAGGGTGCGGAACTGCGGCTTAAGTGACAGGAGCGCCGTCACCGCGACGCCGAGGGCTGCCGCCAACAAGATCAAATTCCAGTAGCACGCCGCGCCGATCCCAAACGTGACTAGCGTCGCCATTTCGGTCGTCATCCCCGGTTTGCCTGCAAGCACGTCTTTGTGGTAAGACAGCGCCACCAGCATCCCAAAGACCAGCAATGCTCCCACAAACGGCAGCGCCGAAGCCAACTGATCCGCAGTCAATGCAGCGACAAAACCCGCCAGGCTGATCAGCGCGAACGTGCGCACCCCGGCAAAGAGCTTGCCTTCCGGTTCATGATACGCCGACTCGCGCTGGATGCCGATAAAAATCCCGATCCCTAGCGCCACAACGAGATGGTAGAAATAATCTGCCATAGCAACTCCTCGAAAACGGTAAACGGGAATCGGGGATCGGGAATTTGGAACTCCAGCCCCCGATCCCTAATCCCCAGTCCCTAATCGCCTAGTAAGCGCGCATCACCAGGGGTAAATAGATGGTGGGATTTGGCCGTTCGAGAATCTCCACCTCGGTGAAGGGCATGCCGTGATTAAGCGCCAGGATGACGTTACCACTGTCGTCCACGGCCTGCACGAAGTACTCAACGGGCGCGGTGACGGGTGATACACTGCCCCCGGCGATGCCGATGCCAGCCGCATTTTTGCCCAGGTAGGTCAGCTCAGCTTTGGACCACGTGTTTTCACCTTCCTGCCGGTACAGCACGACAACGCGCGCAACCTCACCTGTACCCTCTGACGTTTCAGCATCATCATCCGCCCAGATCTCGAAACGCAGGGATTGCGTGCTACTGATAGCGCGCACATTCCGCACGCTTGGCGCGATGAAATCCGTCGTCGTGAACGGCGCGTGGTAGACCTCGAACTCCAGATCCGTATAGAGCCGCTGGACGCCGGTCGTTGACAACTCGGTGGTCGTAGCGCGGAACTGCCCCGGCACGACCACGAGGCGGCTATAGGCTTTACCTTCGATGGAGAGGAAACGGTTGATCGTGCTGAGCTGCGCCGGTTCCCAAGCCGCACTGGGGAAATCCGGCTCGGTTTCAAGATAAGTGGCTTCGGTCACGATGCGGGACACCACAGGATCGAAGTCCGCGACATCTGTGAACGTCCCACCGACAAGCAACACGCCGTGGGCGATAGCGCCCGCGACCTGGACCTCTTCGCTGATTTTCGGCGCAATAGGACGTCCACCGGCGATGTGTGCATCGTTTTCACCCGCGACGGTGTAGTAAACGCCCTCCGGCGTCACGTGTTCGACGTAGTCGAGGGATAGATGGTGCGACGTCGTCACGGCGCTACTGCTGGCAGGCAGTAAAGCCGCGGACTGCGCCGCCTGCGTATTGAGCGTTGTCGTTTGCGGCATGTGGATTTGCAACATTGGCAGGCCGTAGAGTGTCATCTCGGCCATCACCTTCTCATCGTAGTCGCTGAACGCGCCTGCACTGAAGCTATTGTAATACGCCTGCTTGGCGCGTATGAGCGCATGGCCAACCGTAGGCGCCTGACCATCTTCCCAGATGCCTAACTGATCCGCGAAGCCTGTCATCAGCCGTTCGGAATAGGCAATCAGGTCCGAATCGCCGTAGCCATAGCCTGTATTGCCGATGAACATCGCACCTTGTCGCAACAACGCCTGTGGCCAGTCCGTCGCTTCCTCGACCGAAGGCGCATCTGCGTCCGGGACGTTCAAGCCGGAGTGGCATCCCACCGAGAAGTTCAGCGTACCGCTGTAATCGGTAGTGTCGGTAAGTTCGGATGCAAACACGTAGATATCCGCCAGCGTCGACGAAACCGGGTAGGTGGGCGGGATGAGGCCGTAGTGGGTGAAGTGCGCGTTGAGGGAGTTCAAGTCGCTGGCGGCGGTCAGGCTGATGAAGTGCGTGCGCACGTCGTCGGCCGTCCACGTATCGCTGATGAGCGTCGTCATCTGCGCGATCCCTTGGGATGCGAGCGTGGCGCTGATCGCTTGCGCTTCGTCGATCAGGAAATCGTAGCCGGTGACGAACGCATCTCCCGGTTCAAGTGTAGGCTGCGCCATAAACGCATCCAATGCCGCGATGATCTCTTCAGGAGCCTCCACCAGCCTCCCGATGCCGACCTGCGGCAGGTACAGTTCCCGCCCGCGCCAGGGCAACGGCACCAGACCGGCGTAATAGTCGTCGCTGAGGAAATAGCGGCGGGCTAGAGATGTGTCGATGTTAGGCGCGAAGTAGGCATCTTCATACGTGCGTTCGTTGGAAACCAGCGCGTCGTCGCGGATGCGACGTTGCGGGATGATGCGGTCATCGCCCACCAGCACTATGTATTTGATATTGGGATAGGCAGGCGTCAGTCCGTAGAGCAAAGATTTGATGTGCATTGCCACAAAATTGGCGCGTTGTGGATTTTCGGGGTGCTGATCCCATTTCGCATAAGCGGCGACAATCTCCGGATAGCTGTTGAGATCGACGAGCACGCCGTTGACTTGTGGGTGCGCCGCCAGAGCAGTGAGTTTGGGCGTTAGTTGATCCAGCAACAACGTCTGCTCCGTGCTGTAGAACTGTGTCATCCGCACGCTGTTGTACAGGATGAGCGTGTTCACCGCCGTATCGGTCGTGGGCATCGTAACGTCGATCTCGATGGTATCCGTCAGTGGATAGTACACATACGGCGGCGGTGTGACATTGACAGCAAGCGTGTAAGCCTGTCCCACCGACTTGCTGGACTGACCGTAGACGGCGACGTAGTAGGTTCCTGCCAACTCGTGCACGTTGTAGACAATTTGCTCAGTGGCAGTCAAGGGGTAAGCCGAAATATCCACCAGCGTCCCGATGTTGTTGAGCCGCCCAATATTATTGAGCCGGCCGATGTTATTCAAACGTCCGATGTTGTTGAGCCGTCCAATGTTGTTCAACCGCCCCAGGTCAAGCAACTCACCGATGTTGCTCAGTTGGCCGATGTTGTTGAGCCGCCCGATATTGTTCAACCGTCCGATGTTATTGAGCCGCCCAATGTTGTTCAACCGTCCGATGTCGCGCAACTGTCCGGTTTCCTCATCGATCTCCGGCGCGAAGAGCAGGAGATCGAAATCCGCCGTCAGATCGCTGAGCGTCACAGTGATGGTCGAATCCGGTTCGGGAACTTCGAATTTGTACCAGTCCGTATCCTTGACACCGATCAACACGCTGGTCAGGATCGTGCTGCTGCTGATCGGCTGCGCGGAATCGCGCGTGCTGTTGGTGATGCTGACGTGTGTGCTGGCAGCGACACTGCTGCTGGCATTGAACGCTGTCACGCTCGCCACGTACTGGCCCGACGCGACGTAGACGTGACCGACGTGCGGGCCGCTGTCGCCCGCCCCATCGCCGAAGTCCCATTGGTAGAGGACGTTTGTTCCCGCCGTAACGCTCGCCGTGAAGAACGTTGTCTGGCCCAGCGGCGTGGGGCTGCTGTTGATCACCTGCAAGCCCGCGATGGGCGCGCCGCCCACACTGACGAGCACTTCATCGGGCGCGGAGGCCAGACCGAGGGCATCGGTCACGACGAGATTGAAGGTCAGCAGAGCAGGAGCAGACGGCGCGACGAACGTGGTGCGCGAAAGCGTCGCGTTGAACGCCACCGGCGTCCCGCCGGTTTGCGTCCACCCGTAGGTCAGTGGCAGGGGCTCGTCAGGATCGACGCTCGCACTGCCGTCGAGGGTAACGCTGGCAGCGACGATCACCGCCTGATCCGGCCCCGCATCTGCAACCGGAGGCCGGTTGGTGAAGTCCTGCAACTCATACGCACCGATGTCGCAACGCCCGCTCAACGCATCGGGGCGCGGCAGCCCGCGTTGATCAACGAGTGGCGCGTCGACGCACGTCCCGGCATTGATTGCGGGGCTGCCGAGCAGCAACGCATGTGTCCAGGTGCCTCCGCCATTATCTTGCAGTGGGCCGAGCCGGGGATCAAGGCCGGGCTTGTCACCGGTTTCTGCCAGACCGCACGAGGTGTCACTGCTCAGGTTGTAGCCCTGCGAGATGACGGACCAATTACAGTCACCGCCGGCGTTGTTAGCGATGATGACATTGCGGATGGTAAAACGGTTGTTATCATGGATTCCGCCTGCCGTACTCGCCTGGTTGTAAGCTAATGTCACGTTGGTTGCTGTAATCGTCCCATAGTAATTATAGACACCGCCGCCGTAGTCGGTGGCCGTGTTGCCACTGAGGGTCACGTTGATCAATTCCAAATGGCCTTCATTACGGATACCGGCGCCCCTGGTAGCGTTGTTCCCAACGATGGCGACACTGTGTAGAGTGGCCGGCCGCGAACTGAAGTAAAGGGCGCCGCCCACGTCGGCGCTGTTGTCGGTGAGTATACCGCCTGTCTGTGTGTACGCATAACTGCTATCCCCAACCCACAAACCACCGCCCCAGTTAACTGCCTGGTTTCCACTCACCGTCCCGCCGGTGATTTCGGCACGAGCAGCGCCAAGGAAGACCCCGCCACCCTGCGAAGACGCATAGTTATGGTTCACGCTTCCGCCCAACTGCCGCCAGAGCGCCTGTTCGGTGTCAGCATACACCCCCCCACCATGGATGGCGGTGTTGCTGGAGATTTCGCCATCCTGCAAGGTGACCACGCCGAACCGGTCATAAATGCCCCCGCCCAGTTCTCCCGCCGTGTTGCTGATGACCTGTCCGCCGATCAGGGTGAAGCTACCCTCGGTAAGGAAGACACCGCCGCCATTCCATGCGGCAGTGTTGTTCACGATAGAGCCGCCAAGTTGAGTGAAATCACCGTTGATCAGGTGAACACCAGCACCATTTTGTGCCGCGTTCTCCGTGATGACGCCATCCTGCAACGTTGCCTGTCCCTGCAAGATATGCAGGCCGCCGCCATAGGCGCTGGTATTGCTGTACACCGTCCCACCGATCAGCCGGGCTTGCCCCTGATCGACATAAATGCCGCCGCCAAAGCTGCCCGCGTTCGGGGCATGGTTATGGGCAATCTGGCTGGATTCGCTCTGGGTGAAAACCGCGCCGGCTGCGAGTACATACACCCCACCCCCATTGTCCGATGCAGTGTTATCGTGAATCTCGGCTATCCCGCGCAGGGTGGCTGTGCCATGATTCAAGTACAGTCCGCCGCCATAAGGAGCGGCGTTTTCTGCCACATGGCCTCCCTCCAGGAGCGTGCTGCCGCCCTCGGCATAAATGCCGCCGCCTGCCTGCGTGACCGTATTGTTGGCGATGGAACTCGCGCCGGTCTGCGTGAACGCGGCAGTGCTGCCCACATAGACGCCGCCGCCGAGCTGCGCCGTGTTGCTGAGGACTGTGCCGCCATCGAGAACGGCCTGACCGTTGACCAACACACCACCGCCGTAGTTGGAAGCGATGTTGTCGCGGATACTGCCGCCAAAAAACCATGCCTGTCCAGCGCCGACGCCAAGTCCACCGCCGCTCTCGGCAGCATTGGCGACGATCTGACCACCGGTTTGGGTGAAAGTCGCCGTGGGTTGGTTGACCATGATCCCGCCCCCGCCGGACAGGGCAATGTTCGATTTGACGTCGCCGTCGATCATCTGCATCTCGCCGTGCTCGATAAAGACACCACCCCCGTCCATGTCGGCTGTGTTGCTGAGGATTTGCCCGCCGTTCATCACCAACTGTCCATCGAAGACGAAGACACCCCCACCCCGGCCCGAAGCCTCGTTTTCGAGAATTTGCCCGTCTTCCAGAACCATAGCACCGGACGCGAGCATCACACCGCCGCCCTGGGTTGCCGTATTGTTAGCGATCAGGGTGCCGGCGCTTTGAGTCAAGATCGCCGTCACCGTCGGGGCGCTGGTGATAATATGGATACCGCCACCCGCATCCGCCGCGTTGTACTCGATCTGGCTGTTGTCGAGAAGGATATCCCCTGCGTCCATAGCAATGCCGCCGCCATCAACCGCATGGTTGTCGTGAATCTGGCTGGTGTGAATCGCGCCGCTGCCCCGGCTAAACAATCCGCCCCCGGCGGCATTCGGCGCCTGGTTCGCATAAATCTGCGTGTTGACCAGGGAGAAATGACCTTCCGGCCCCACGTAAATACCGCCGCCAGGATTCATCGTCATCACCGTGTTATGGTGAATAACGGAATCCACGGACGTCAACATAGCTTGATTGACCATCAAACCGCCGCCATGATGCATCGCAGTATTGCTGTAGACATGGCTATGATCGAGGAGCAGCGAATAGCTCACGTGGAGACCACCGCCATCGCCCGTCGCATTGTTATCGTGAAGGTGCGTATTGATCAACACCACACCCGCATCGTAAGCCAAAATACCGCCGCCATCGGTGACGCCGCCGCCGCCGCGCATGATCGTCACGCCGGAGATCACCAACGACTCGAAAAACCCGTGGGTCTCGAAAACCCGGTCGATCTGGCCCGCGTCGATGAACGTGAGTTCCGGTCCCGCGCCGGTGATGGTCAACGCATCCAGCACATCCAGATCGCCAGTCCACGCGGCATCCTCGTCCTGACCGGGGATGGTCAGTTGGTAGGTCCCCTCCGCCAGCACAATCGTATCCGCGCCGTTACCTGCCGGACACAGATCGACAACGCTGTCGGTGTTGGCCGCGATGATGGCTTCGCGCAGGGTGCAGTTGCCGTTGGCGATGGTATCATCGTCGAAAACATCCACACCGGTCGCCAACTGCACCTCGTACGCGCCGATGTCCGGGGCCGCGCCACTTGGACGCGGCAACAGGTCGAAATCCTCGGTGACGCCGGCATCCACACCTTCGTCAATCGCAGCAGAACCGGCGTTGAGGTGGAAATCATCCATATCCACATCAACGAATCGTGGGTCGCCAACGAGGCTATGCCCGCCGCTGTTGACGACGCCGGTGAAGTTCGGGGCATCGTCGAACAGGTTGTAGTCTTCGAACACGTTCGCTACTCCCAACACCAGTAATTCGACAGTGTGATTGGCAAATACCGTGTTCGTGATGTACACCGTGCCGGTCGGCACGTAAATGGCCGAGTTCGCCTGCAGGAGCGGATCGGCGATGGTCAGATGAACAAGGTCGGCGCGGCTGGTTTCGTCAAATTCGGACAGGTAGAGCGCCGAGCCATCGTCTATCGCGTAGTTGCGGCTGAAGATGGCGTTCTCGAAGCGGCTGGCGAAGCCGTTCCCTTCCAGATAGACGCCGCCGCCGTCCATTCCGGCATTGTTGTCGCCGAAGCGGCTGCGATAAACGAGGAGACCCTGTTGTGCATAAACGCCGCCGCCATTGCCCTCAGCAGCGGTGTTATAGATGAAGCGTGTGACCGTCATCACGCCGCTGCCATCGCTCAGATAGAGGCCGCCGCCAGCCGCAGCCATGTTGTTGGTGAATTCGCAGTCGCTCATCACCAACGAACCCTGCACCGCCACGCCACCGCCATTCCCGGAGGCAGTGTTATCGGGAATATGACACCCTGCTATGTTCAACGTGCCGCTGACGTAAACGCCGCCGCCGTCCCAACTGCTGGCGTTCTCCCGAATCTCTACGTCAGTCATCGTCGCAGCGCCGAGAACCCACACACCGCCGCCGCGCCCGCTACCCTGAGCCTCGTTATCCATCACGTGAACGTTGGTGAGGGTCAACCCTTGATTAGCGTAGATGCCGCCGCCGTGCCCGGTGATCCGTCCTCCACGCACGTGCAGATTCTCCAACGTCGCCGGAACGTTATCCAGGTAGACCACACGCCCGGCAAGCTGCGCATCCAACACCGTTGGATAGCTGATCGGGTTGGAGACGTCCCAGTTCGTCGGCGTGTACCCGCCGCGCAATGTCAGCGGGTGGCTGATGTAGGCGGTTTGATACGAACCACCCCGGTCATTGACGTCCGCGCAGGTTCCGGACACTTTGACCTCGTCGTCGCTGATGGCATCATCGAGCGCGAGTTGCAGGGCTAGCGCGCTGAAACTGCTGTACGTGGTGCCGGGGCTGCTGGCGAGTTGCACCCAACACTGCGGGGCATACTCATCGGCGCCGAGGTCCGGCGCAGCACTCTGAGGACGTATTTGGCCGTCGATGTCGTTCAGCACGCCGGCATCGACGCCAGCGTCAATTGCCGCGCTGCCAGTCTCAATGTGATAACCATCAAAGGCAAAGAGCGGGTCGCCGGTAACGATCATGCTTGCATCAATGAGGCCATCGCCGCCGGTGTAAGTGAGCGTGTTGTGCCACAGGATACCCACCAGGGTTGCGGCGCTGCCCCCTTCGACGGTGATGGCGATGGTATGATCGCTCATCAGCGTGTTGGTCATGTGAGCAGCAGATCCAAAATTGGCATAGACGCCACTGCCGTCGCCTCCAGCGTTGCCGGCGAAAGTCGTGTGCGCCAAATCCACAATGCTCCCTTCAAGACGCAGCGCCGCGCCAGAAGAGTCGGGGGTTGCGCCGCTGGTGTTACCCTGCAACACAGTGTTGGTAAGGGAAGAGTGACTGTTATAACCGGCGAAAATTCCACCACCCGATCCCTGATCGACAGAACTGGCGGCGTTGCCTTGCAGGTGGTTGCCGTCGCCGGCCAAGCTGCCTTCTTCGACATAAATCGCGCCGCCGATACCAAAGCCAGCATCGCTGGCAATGTTATCTCTGATGATGTTGCGGGTCAGGGTTGCATCGCTGGCGCTGAAGGCCAGAGCACCGCCTTCACCACTGAGTCCTGCCGTTGCACTCATTCCGGCAGTGTTCCAGTAGATGTCATTGTGCTCCAACGTCGCCTGGCTATCATAGAAGTAAGCCCCGCCGCCGCCGCTCCACCCATCGCGCCCGGCGACGTTGTCGTGGATGCGGTTATTCCGCAAAGTGACTGTCGCGCTGACAACGTAAACGCCGCCCCCCACGCCGTCATAAGCATACGGGCCGCCGCCCAGACCGGTGGCGTCGCCGAAGCCGATGTCGAGATTTTCCAGCGTCACCGAAACCGGCCCGGTGACCAACACCACGCGCCCGGCGTTTTTCGCACGCAAGTCAGGATAAACAGCCGGATCGAATGTATTCCACGCGCCTAGCGTATATCCGCCGCGCAAGGTCAGTGGCTTATCCACGTAGACGGATTGCCAGGTTCCGCCGCGCTGCGAGACGCCCTCGCACATTCCGGCGATTTTGACCACGTCATCGGCCAACGCAGCATCGACGGCCTGCTGGATCGCATCGGCGTTGAGGCTACTATAGGTGGCGCTGCCATCGCTGGCAAGTTGTGTGAAACAAACCGGTGGTTCGTTAAACCATAACCCGAGCGATGCATCATAGTTGGCGATCACGGCATCCAGATCGCCATCGTTGTCCACATCGCCGAGCGCCGCGCCGTACCCTTCAAGCTCGTCACCGAAAGCGCGTACAATGCTAAAGTAGCCGGCGCCATCGTTGATGTAGACCACGTCCGAGAGCTCGCTCACACCGCCATTGGCAACCAGCGCATCGAGGTCACCATCGGCATCCACGTCACCCAGCGACACGGCGTAGCTGTTGGCAAAGCCCAAACTCTGATCGCTGTCGGTGAAGAAGCCGCTCGCGCTGCCCGTGTTGAACCACACCGTATTGCCCTGGTTGAGCGCGTTGACGACGAAGGCATCCAGGTCGCCGTCGCCGTCCAGATCCCCCAACGCCACATCCTGGCTGTCCCAGGCATCCAGGGATTGCGCGGTGAGGCTGAAGTTCCCCAAGCCGTCGTTGAGCCAGACTTCGTCGCCGGGGCCGCTGAGTTGCACGATGAAGGCATCGAGGTCGCCATCATTGTCAACATCGCCTAATGCCACAGCACTAGGGCCGGTAGAACTAAGTGGTGGCAAGGTGTCGCTGAATATCCCCGACGCCTGCCCCTGGTTGACCCACACGCGCGTTTGCATCCCTTCGACGACCAGTGCATCGAGGTCGCCATCCGCATCAACATCCCCCAGGGCGATGTCGGAGCTGAACGCTGTGCCTATGTTTGGCATACCGGCAAAAGTTCCACCGCCGGAGTTCTCCCACAGTTCCACGCCGACGTTGGTAGCGACGAGAGCGTCGAGGTCGCCGTCGCCATCCACATCGGCCAGTGCGCCCCCACTACACAGGCTGGCGACGCTAGGGAGAACCTGGTACAGTTCGAAAATGCCGCCACTATTGCGCAGGATCATGTGGCTACCGGCGGAGTTCACCAGAAGCGCATCCAGATTGCCGTCATTGTCGATATCGCCCAGTGCGACATCGCGGCTCAACGTCGGCGATAGTTGGGAGTCACCCTCTGCGAACAGGCCGCTGCCTCCCCCCACTGCCGTGCGGAATTGCCACGCCGCTGCAGCCAGGGCTTGCTCACCCGTGATATTCTGCGTGCCGGTGGTGACGGTGGCGTGAATCAACTCGCCGGGGAAGTAATCGCGCGCCGGATGCAAGGTGACGGTGCGTGAAAGGTTGGTCAAGCTGTACATGCCGCTGACGCGAGGACTCTGGCTGCCGAACACGGCGAAGGTGTAGCTGGTCACAGTCGCCGCGTCGATGGCCTCGTCGAAGTTCGCGGTGACGGCAGCATTGCGCGGCGCATAGTGCGAGTTCGGTTCGGGCACAAACGAGGTAGGAGACGGCGCAAGTGGGGCAGCAGGAGCAGCAAGAACGCGGGACACTGGTGGGCTTTGCAAAGTTGTCGAAAGCAGCCAGAACAAACCCACACTGATCATCAAGCTCAATACAACAAAAGACCACTTCCGATTCGAACATTTGGCGTTCATCGTTTCCTCCTTAATAAACTAAACCTTTGATCTCAGTGGGTTTATAGTGTTGCAAGCAGAGTATGCGCTGCGTCCAGATCTCGCGTGACGCCTAAGCGTCGGAAAACTGGCACACACTGCTCCAGCGCCTCCCTGGCATTGAGGGAATCATTCTGTTGAGCGTAGAATTGCGCCAAGGCAAGTTGGGTTTGTGCCTTTTGATAATGATCGCCTATGGCATCCAGAATCTCTAGACTCTGCTTCAGGTACATTTCGGCATCCTCTGGGTGACCGTGGGCATTCACAACTTGCCCCAGGACCCGCAGTCCATACCCCTCTTCGCCGCGCTGTTCCAACTCGCGGCTGAGATCGAGCGCGCGCCGGGCTTGTCGCTCAGCCTCAGCGAGATCGCCCGCGGCGAGGTGCGCTTCGGCGTAGTGACGATACAATTCCGGCAAGAAATCCCGCGCCTGAGCCTGTTCGAAATGTTCTCGCGCTGTACGAAGTTCCTGGCAAGCTTTGTCGATCTCCCCACGGCGAATAAACACGTGCCCCAGGTTCATGTGAAGAACACCCAGGACATACGTCGAGCCTCCGATTTGTTCAAGCGCCCGCAAAGCCTGTCGGTAGAACGTCAAGGCTTCATCCAGCCTTCCCTGGTAGAGCGCAATCTCACCAAGGTTATTGTCAGCAAACGCACCGTTGTAGATGTCGCCGATTTTTTCGAAGATCTCCCGCGCCTGACGATAGTGGTAGTCGGCCTCATGCCATTGTCCGGTTTCGAAATAAGCACTGGCGGTAAGATTATGGGACTTCGCCTGTCCCGGAATATCTCCGACGCGCTCGTACAAAGCGAAGGCTTGCTGAAAGTGATCGATGGCGGCGGCAAAATCATCCCGCAGACGAATGAAGCCCAACCCATTGTGGGCACGCGCGAGGGCTGCCGTCTCATCGAGGTATTGCGCAATCTGAAGAGCGTTTTGGAACTGCGCTGTCGCCTCATCATAATTCCCGCGCCGGGTGTGAATCAAACCGGCGATGAGACGGAGTTCGGCAGCATCAGGCGTTCGCTGGGCATTCAGAATATGCAATCCGCGCTGGATCCATTCCAAAGCCTCGTCGTACTCGCTCGTTAGCTCGTGCATCTGGGCCATCCAGCGGCACACGTGAACCCGTCCTCGCCTATCATGTATTTGCTCAGAGAGGTTCAAAGCGTGTTCCAGGTGTTCGTGCGCCTGATCATATTGACCGATGGTGATCTGGAGTTCAGCGAGCGCTGTATGAACATCTTGACGCTGCGCTATACTCCCCTCCAGATCAAGCCTGGATAAGCTCTGCAGCGCTTGCTGGTAATGTTCGATGGCTTCCTGGTTGGCGTAACGCGATGCAGCATACTCCCCGGCCAGTCGCGCGTAATGGAACTCCTGTTGGGCATTCTCGGCCTTGCCGTAGTGATAGGCCAAATCGGCGTAATGTGCTTCCAGCTCAGCGGTATAGACCTGCACCATCGCCTCAGCTGCAAGCGCGTGCAGGCTCTGCAGTCGCGCCTGAAGCTGCATGTCGTAGGCGGCGTCGCGCATCATCGTGTGGCGGAAAATGTAGTGCATCTGGTTCAACGCCGACCAGATCATCTCTTCCTCAGCGCGTTGCACCTTGCGCGGCAAATCGACATCGTCGCGCAACATCCGCGAGAGGATGAGGATTTCAAACTCGCGCCCTAACACGGCAGCGGTCTGCACGACGGCCTTCACCTGCGCTGCCAGCCGGTCGAGGCGTGCGATGAGCACCGCGTTGATCGTGGCCGGCACGGCTTCCACATCCCGACTGACGATATCCCACACCGCATTATCGCGACGCACCAGAGCGCGCTCACGTAAGTCCAGAGTCAGTTGTTCGACGAAAAGCGGATTGCCCTCAGTTTTCAGGCTGAGGAAGCTCGCCAGCGCATCGGAAAGAGGGGCTGCCAAAACCTGTTCCGCCAGCGCGCGCGTGCCCTCGAGCGAAAGCGTATTCAAATCCAGTGTGTCGCTCGGCACATCAGCGTCCAGCGGGAGGGTGAACGGGCTACCGTCATCGCGGTAGCGCCCGCTGAGAATCACGGCGAATGGCACATCGCGGACGTTGCGGGTGAGCGTGACCAGCAAATCCTGAGAGTCGGGGTCCAGCCAGTGGACATCCTCGACATGCAGGATCACCGGCTGCAAGCGGCTTTCGGCCTGCACGAGCGTCTTGAAGGCCAGAAGCGTATTGCGGAAGCGCAGTTCCGGTTCCAACTGCTCGTAGAGCGATCCCTTCCAGTACAAATCCACCAGCGCGCCCAGCATCGAGCGGGTGCGTTCCAGTTCGGCGATCACTTCCTGGAGACCAGAAGCGTCCGTCTCCATGCGAAGTCTTTCGATGAGGGTGTTCAAGGCTGCGGTGAAATTGATTTTGTTAACTTCTTCCGTATTGTCGGTATTTTGCCTGAAGTACTGGCGCAGGAAATAACGAAATGGATTGAGCGATTGGCGCAATATAGGGTCTGCCGGACAGGTAAACCAGGACAGAGGAGACCGCGCCTGCATCTGTTGTTGCAGTTCGTAGATCAGGCGCGTCTTGCCAACGCCGGGTTCGCCGTGGACATACACCACACCGGCAAAACGCTTGACAAAGACAGGTTGAATCGCCTGCGCCAGTTGATGCAATTCGGCCTCGCGCCCTACCAGTTCGCCGCTATAGATGACAGAACGGCCCGGCGCCTGTTTTTTCCGCCGAGGACGAGCCACCGGAACCGGTTCCGCCTTGCCCTTCACGCGGATATCGGGCAGGGATTCCCACTCGAAGGATTGCCAGAGCCCCTCCTGAAGCGCCTGCGTGACCAGAGCTGTGCCGGGCGCAGCATTTTGCATCAGGCGCGCCGACAGGTTAACAGCGTCGCCGATAACGCCATACGTGCGCCGGGTCGTGCTGCCGTACGCGCCGGTACGCATCGTCCCCTGCCCAACGCCGATCTGAACCGGCCCGACGAAATCCAGCTCTGGCGGGAGCGCAAGGAGGTCGAGCGCAGCGCTGACCGCGCGTTCGGGATCATTCTCGTGGGCCGTCGGCGCGCCAAAGGCCGCGTACAGATAGTTGCCCTTGTCGCCGATGATGAGTTGCAGCAGCGCGCCATCGTACCGGCGGATGACGTCTTGCACCCAACGGATGTAGCGATCCAGTTTTTCCCCGGCCTGCTCGTCGTTATCGTAGTCGATGCCCTGAAAACACAAAAACAACGAGACCACGCCGCGCCGCAATTCCAGGGATTCGCCTACGCCGGCGGTGAAGCCCTCGTAGACTTCCGGCAGCAGCCAGGGACGCAACACCGATGGATCGAGGATAAAAGGCGTCGGCGCAGACTGCGCTCGATAGCGTCCCTCAAGATCCTTCGCCGCATCCTGTAAACACTCCAGCACCGCAAAGGAGGCTCCGTCGGCCTCGGCAACCCGCCACTCACGCACCCGAGCCATATCGCCAAGGGCGGTGACGGTCAACCGGTCAACCAACACCTCGCCACGGCTCGCCAGGTGTTCGGCGGCTGCCATACGCGCGAGCGTCTCGCCGGCCAGCGCGTCGATGTACTGGATCTCGGGGTTCCCCACGAGGAAACGGCGCGCCGGGCCGCTGGCAATCGACGCCTTCATCGCCAGCGCGACCGTCTCACCGCCGGGCAAAGCCACCGCGTTGAACTGCTGCATCGCCTGTTGCATCGCCAACGCGCACGCCGTCGCCCGCAATGGGGCATCGGGCAGATCGCCGGCAAACCAACAGGTGATGGCATCTCCCGCAAATCCGATCACGCTGCCATAGTAACGCACGACTTCGGCAATGAGGGCATCGTAGACGCGGTTGAGTTGGTGGGTCAGTTCTTCGGCGCCCAAGCGCGGCCCTAGAGTACGGGCCAGTGCGGCAGTCAAGGGCGTGAAACCGGAAATATCGGCAAAGAGGGCGGAGCCACGCGTGTGATCCGGCAACATTTCGCCAAGCAGCAATGCCTGCCGCCGGTCCCTCGGAATATAAACGTTGAAAGTGCGGGCGAGGGTATCGTTTTCTGTCATCCATTACCTCCATAGAGGATTGCAGCGCATGCAGGCACTGCTATCCCTATTATAGAGCAATATGCGCAATTAGGCTATTCGCAGCGGGGATACGAGCAGGAAAATGCTACTGCAGAAGGAATTGTGCACGGATTTCACAGATTCCACGGATTTCTTCTCAGGACTTACGCAGACCCGCCCATTTTTCACCGCAGAGGTCGCCGAGAACGCTGAGAAATTATGCATCCTCTGCGCTCTCAGCGTTCTCAGCGGTAAAATCTTCGTGAAGATTCGTGGTCAGAACGAATTCTCCGCTGTCAGCAGCGCAACCCGCCCCCCGTAGCCCTGGGCGAAGCGCGCGCCGTCATCCGGCGAACCGATGCCCGAGCCGTAGTGCATCGGCACAACGATCTGCGCGCCGATGGCGTTCGCCGCACCGACGGCCTCTTCCGCCGTCATCACATACGTGCCGCTCACCGGCAGCAGCGCGATGTCGCAGTCGAAGTCCGCCATCTCCGGGATGTGGTCGGTGTCCCCGGCGAAGTAGACGCGCACGCCTTGTACGGTGACGATGTAGCCGACGTGCTGTTCATCCTTGGGATGGAACGGCTTGCCCGGCGCGCGGAATTTGTTGAGGTTGTACGCGGGCACGGCCTCGATCTCGACACCCGCGACGGACAGCGTGTCGCCGGGACGCATCACCTTCGCGCCGGCCAGGTCTTTCGCTGCCAGGTGACTGGCAACGACCACCGTCTGCGGGCCGCTGACCTTCTCGACATCCGCAGGCGAGCAGTGATCGGCGTGCTGATGGCTGACCAGCACCAGGTCGGCGGTGGGCGGCTTGCCCTTCAGCTTCCACGGATCGAAGTAGATGACCGGCGGCCCATCCAGCCGGAAGCTGTCGTGACCGAGCCAATGTAGTTTCTTGATCAATTCCTGTGCGTTCATCTTTGCCTCCTAAAACATAGTTGAAAGTTGAAAGTTAAAAGTTGAAAGTTGAAAGTTGAAAGTTGAAGGTTGAAAGTTGAAAGTTGAAGGTTGAAAGTTGAAGGTTGAAAGTTGTAAGTTAAAAACCCGTCAAAACCCCGTCAAACCGTTGATCTCGCGGACGACACGCCGACAATCTATAGCGCGGGAAACCTTACCGGCGGTTGAGCAAACGCAGAACTAGATTGAGGATGATGGTCAACAAGATGCTGAGCAAAATCGAGCTAACGATGGGGACGAAACACGACAGACTGCCGTCGGGACTCCGGTAGCGAATGTCGCCGGGCAACCGGCCTAACCACTGCATAAACGGCAGTTTCCCCAGGAGGAACAACAGCACACCCAGGGCGATAATCCCTAGACCAATCACAATCAGCCAACGACCCAGTGTATCCAGTGGAAACATCGCTTCACACTCCATTTGTGTCAATTCGTGAAGATACGCGGCGAGAGTGCGCTCCTATAGTGCAACCTCCGAACCAAGCGAATACTCCGGCTCAAAGCCGATGAGGGCGCGGCCCTTCTCGATGCTGATCAACGATTCACTGCCCTCGACGGGCTGCGTCCAGGTTTTCACGTCGGGATAGAGCAGCGACGCCAGATCACGGGTGGGCAAACCGGCCGAGTTGCGGCTATCCACGATCCACAACGGATGGCTACCTGTGTAATCGGCAGTAACCGCCTTTTCGATGGCCTGTGCGGCGTCGCGGGCGTCGAGCGTCTCCCAGAAATCGCGGGAGCCAAAAGAGAGCATCGCTGCCGGAATTTCGCGCACGGCGGCAAACATCGCTTCGTCCGTGATTTCGCCGCGCTCGTGCTGCGCGCGCAAAGCTTCCATCTCCGCCATTGAGGCCTGCACGTGGGTCTGCCGTGACGCCTCCGGCAAGGCCAGTAGTTCATCGGCCATCGCCTGAAACAACGCACGGAAGCCGTTGTGCTCCTCGGACTGAAACCAGCGATGGTCAAAGACCCACGGGAAGCGCAGGCATGCGCCGGAGATGCCTTCGCGTCGCCAAAAGTAGGCGGCGATCTCTTCGAGGACTTGCTTCGAGAATGAGTAGACGTCCGACGTAGAACCGGGGTGTGCTTCGTCGATGGGGAAGTAATGGACAGGAACCGGGCGAACGCCGAAGCCATTGCCCAGGGCATTGATCGAGCTGGCGCTGACCACACGCTTGATGCCGTTTTCCGCTGCGGCTTGATAGACGTTGAACGATCCCCCGCAGTTGATGGCGAGAATCTCGGCGTCCTTGCCGGGAATGGGATCGGGGATGGCGGCAAGGTGCACCACCGCATCGATGTCCTCAAAGTGCGGACGCAGCGCCGCGTAATCGGTGATGTCAACCTGGCGATACTCCGCGCCGTCAACTTCTGCGGCTGCTTCTGCTGCAATCTCGCTCTCGACGACGCGATCGAGGATACGCACCTCGTGACCGTGCGCCAACAGCCGCGCCACCGCCGGTCGTCCAACGTGACCGATGCCTCCTGTGACGAGTACGTTCATAGGACCCTCACACACACCGGCATCGAGACCTCTGTCACCTGTCCGGTAGGGGTCAATTCTCCGGTCTCCGGGTCAACGCGGAAAGTCACGATGCTGTCGCTGTCTTGATGCGCAGCGAAGAGGTACGTTCCCGTTGAATCGATGGCGAAGTTGCGCGGGGTCTTGCCCAACGTCGGCGCGTGCCCGACGTAGGCGAGAAGCCCGGTATCCGCGTCGATGGCGTAGATGACGATGCTATCGTGACCGCGATTGGAACCGTAGAGGAATCTGCCCGACGGCGCAATGTGGATATCGGCGCAAGTGCTCCGCCCGGTGAAATCCGCCGGCAGCGCGGGCACAGTTTGCAGCGCATCAAGCGTCCCCAGGACGGCGTCGTAGGCGAAGGCGATGATGGTGTTGCCCATTTCGGTGATCAGATAGGCATAGCGCCCGTTAGGGTGGAACGCCATGTGGCGCGGCCCGGCCCCAGCTTCCACAGCAACCGACGGCGGCGTGTGCGGCGGCAACGTCCCACCGTCCAAATCGAGCCGGTACGCCATCACCTTGTCGATGCCCAAATCCGCCACGAAGGCGAACCGGTTCGTCGGGTCTAGCGTGATCGAGTGGGCGTGCGGGCCTTCCTGCCGGCGCGGGTTGATACCGGAACCGGTGTGCTGCACAACGCTAGACGCCGGGGCCAGACCTCCATCCGCGCGCACCGGGAAAGCGGCGGCATTGCCGCCCATGTAATTTGCCACGTAGACAAAGCATCCGGTCTGATCCACACTCACGTAGCATGGCGCGCCGCCGTGCGTGCGTTGACTGTTGATGAAGGTCAGCGCGCCGGTCTGCGGATCGACTGCAAACGCACTCACCCCTCCACCCGGCTGCCCATCGAACGTCATCGTCTCGTTGACAGCGTAAAGATACTGGCGCTGCGGATCAAGCGCCAGGTAAGACGGGTTCTGCACACCCCCGGCAACGCCCACGGGTGTCAATGCGCCGGTCTCCATGTCCAGCCGGTAGATGTAGATACCCTCGCTCGTCCCCTTGTGCGTGTACGTGCCCACGTAAATCAATCTGTCCTTATTGTGATCGTGCATTGAGTTCACTCCTTGTACAGAATAGTCGGATAGTCGTCAGTCGTTAGTCAAATAGTCTATATCAGCGCGGGCTAAATACAAGCACACCCGACGAAGACATCGACACTCGGCCGAAAAAA
>DYKY01000130.1:1966-11573 GCA_020722365.1 Thermoflexus sp. | reverse complement strand
TCGGCTCGTATGCGTCGTACCCGCTCGGCCAGGTAGCTTTAGGGGTGTTGGTGGCAACCGAAGGTGTGGACGTTCTGGTCGGTGTCGGCGTGAAGGTGTGGGTCGGGGTGGGGGTAGGCTGGAGGATGATGACCTCGAGCAGGTAGTCTATGACGGCGTTGGGGGGCGAGGCCGTCGTCACCGCCGAGACGCACAGATAGTAAGGTGCCGTGGTATTCGCCTGCAAGGTTATCTCCACCTCATGATTACTTGATGTAGTGTTGCCCATGATGTAATAGCCGTCGTGATCGTAGACCTTGAGCCAGCGGGTCAGCCCGTAATCGGTCAAGATGAGGCGATATTGCAGGCCGAGGGTGGTGTTGGCAGCGAAACAGTCCACATCGTAAAGGTTGGGGATTGCGCCAAAGACCCTTCCGGGCACAGTAAAGGGATCGGCAGTTCCGACGGTGTCATTGGGTTCACTCTCACCCGGAATGTTTGCCGGTGTGGGCATCGCTGTTTGCGTGGGCGTCGGGGTGATGGTGGGTGTGGGTGTGTTTGTGTTTGTGGGTGTGAGAGTTTGTGTGGGAGTAGGTGTGGTTGGCGGATCTACATCGATACTGTAATCCGTAGGCCCTGCGGTAGGATCGTTGTTAGGCGCGCTGGTACGGATATAGTAGGTGGTTGTGCTCAATGCTTGGAAGGATAGATTAACCGTCGCTGTCGATGGATCTGTTTGAATGCCTGCGAACCAGGCTTGAGTATTTGTGTGGATGTCAATGCGGCGCTCTTGTGTGCCTGTGCGGGTGAGGCGGACAGTATAGATTTGTCCGGAAACTACGGCAATCTTGAAGTAATCCTCATTACCAAGGACGGTAATCGCACCAGTCATATTGCCTGGAATAACAAATGTTTGTGCCGTTAAGAAATCATCGTTTGGCTCAACTTCGGCTACCGTCGGCGCCAGAGGATTTGCGCTGCTGCTCCACCGCGGCGCTGCACCGAGCGTCATCAACATCACACTGAGCACGATCACCAACGTCGCCAGTCCGGTCGTCCATCGTTTCACTTGTACGTTCATTCCCATTCCTCCACGAGCGATCAGCTATCAGTCCTCAGCTATCGGCCTGTGGCATTTGAAAGCTGACTGCTGATCGCTGATGGCTGAAAGCTAATGTGCTGAAATCGGTTCCATCGGGGCCATGCTCGCCAACAACCGTTTCGCCCCGATGCCGTTGGTAAAAAGGACGGTGACCATTTCGCTGCGCCCGTCCAATTGGCTTTCCAAAACAATACCTTCGCCGTAGTGTGTGTGGCGCACGCGCTGTCCCTGGCGATATTGCAATTGCGGTGCGGGAGCCGGTGTGCGCGTGCGCGATGTCCGTGTCGCTGATTCTTCCCAATTCGCGCCCCAACTGCGTGATTCGGTCTTCTTTTTCGCGCGGCGCGGGCGGTCGAGGATGGCGTCCGGCAGGTCGCTCAGGAAGCGCGAGGGGGCGGAAGGGTTGCCGCCGCTGTTGTACTGTCCCCAGCCACGGCGGAAGGCGTAGGTGAGGTAGAGGCGCTTTTCGGCGCGCGTCATGCCCACGTAGAGCAAGCGCCGTTCCTCGGCCACTTGCTGCGGCGAATCGAGCGAGCGGCTGTGCGGCAACAGCCCTTCTTCCAGTCCCGTGAGGAAGACGACGGGATATTCCAGTCCCTTGGCGCTGTGCAGCGTGAGGAGCGTGACCGCGCGGACTTCCTCGCCGAGTTCGTCGATGTCGGCGACGAGCGCCACGTCGGTGAGGAATTCGGGCAGGGTGATGCCCGGCGCGTCGGCGCCGCCGTCCTCGGCGACACCGCCGTCCTCGGCGACGACGGCCCGCAACGCCTGGATGTTCTCCCAGCGCGATTCGCCGTCCTCGGAGCCATCGCGGACGTAGCCTTCGTAGCCGGTATCCGCGAGGATGGCATCCAGCAGGTGCGCCACGCTCACCTCGGCGCGGAGCTTTTGCCAGCGCATCACCAGCCCGACGAAGCCTTTCAGCGCCTGCGCCGCGCGATTGGCGAGCGTCCCTTGCTCAAGCACGTGCAGCGCGCCTTGATAGCGGCTGCTTCCCAGCACGTTCGCCGCCTCGCCCACGACTTCCAGCGTGCGCGCGCCGAGTCCTCTGGGCGGGACGTTGACCACGCGCGCGAAACTGACGTCGTCATCCGGGTTCTGCGCCAGGCGCAGGTAGGCCAGCACGTCCTTGATTTCCTTGCGGGCGTAGAACCGCGTTGCGCCGATGAGGCGATAGGGGATGCCGTAGCGCACGCAGGTCTCTTCCAGCGCGCGGGATTGGGCGTTGGTGCGGTACATCACGGCGATGTCGCTGTAGGCGTAACCGGAGCGCGCCAGCGTCATGATCTCGCGGACGACGTAGTCGGCCTCTTCGCGCTCGTCGTAGGCTTCGTGGAGCGTGATCGGCTCGCCGCCGCGCCCGCGCGTGAAGAGGTGCTTGGGTGTGCGGTCGGCATTGTGGGCGATGACCGCCTGCGCCCCGTCGAGGATGACCTGTGTGGAGCGGTAGTTCTCCTCCAGCAGGTGCTGTTGCAGCTCGGGGAAATCCGTGCGCAGCCGCTGGATGTTGCGGTAGTCGGCCCCGCGCCAGGAGTAGATGGACTGGTCTTCGTCGGCGACAACGTAGAGGCTGCGGTGTTCCTGCGCCAGCAATTGCAGGATGACGTACTGGGCCATGTTGGTGTCCTGGAACTCGTCCACCAGCAGGTAACGGTAGCGGCCTCGATATTTGTCGCGCACGAGGTCGTCGCGGCGCAGCAGTTTGGCCGTCTCCATAAGCAGGTCGTCGAAATCCAGGCCGTCGTTTTTGCGCAGCGTCTCTTGATAGCGCGCGTAAGCCCGCTTGACGACTTCGTCGTAATAGGTTTGCACGGGATAATCCCCGGGCGGGATCAGTTCGTTCTTGGCGGCGGAGATGGCGTTGAGCAGGGCGTTGGGGCGGTAGCGTTTGTCGTCCAGCCCCAGGTCTTTGACCACTTGCTTCATCACGCTGAGCTGATCGTCGGTGTCGAAGATGAGGTAGTTGCTGGACAGGCCGGCCGCTTCGGCCTCGCGGCGCAGGATACGCGCGCAGGCGGCGTGAAACGTGCCGATGGTGAGCGATTTGGCGGAGTCATCGCCGAGCATTTTATCGAGCCGGGCGCGCATCTCGCGGGCGGCCTTGTTGGTGAAGGTGACGGCGAGAACGTGCCACGGCGCGACGCGCGTCTCCGCCAGCATCCAGGCGATGCGGTGGGTGAGCACGCGGGTTTTTCCGGACCCCGGCCCGGCGAGCACCAACACGGGGCCATCCGGCGCGGCGACGGCGGCCTGCTGCTGCGTGTTGAGTGTTTGCAAGAGCGGATGGGTTTGCATGTTCATCGTTTTTCATTCTACCGCATAAACGAGGCTTTGCAACACTTCGTTGCCGATGGAGCCTTGTCTTTCCTATACCTGACTTATACTGCGGGCGTAGTCGAAGGTACAGTCAAAGGAATCTGTTTGTGAGATTTTATCGTGGTGGATGGGGGCCGATCCATGCCCCTGACGAAAAACCGAAAATAACCTGGCCGTTGCTCAAGCGGGTGTTGCACTATGCCAAACCTTACCGCTGGCAGATTGTGGCCATGCTGCTGTTGATCCTGGCGCAGACCGGGGTGGGCTTGCTGACGCCGCTCATTATGCGTGATATGATCGATGTGACGATCCCGGCGGGAAACCTCAACCGGTTGATCCTGCTGGCGGCGGCGCTATTGGCTATTCCGGTGGTGAATGGCGTTATCAACGTGGTGCAGCGGCGCATCAGCGCCTTTGTTGGGAGTGGCGTCATTTACGATCTGCGCCTGGCCTTGTATGCCAACTTGCAGCGCATGTCGTTGCGCTTCTTTACCAACACCAAAGTCGGCGAGTTGATGAGCCGTTTGAACAACGACGTGATCGGCGCGCAGAACGCCATCAGCAGCACCATCGTCAATATCATCACCGACGTGGTGCAGGGGGTGGCGGTGCTCGGCGTCATGCTGACGCTTGAATGGCGGCTGACGTTGATCAGCGTGGTGATTCTGCCGTTGCTCATCCTGGCGGCGCGCCTGCTGAGCAACCGCCTGCGCGATATGGCCCGCCTGCAAATGGAAGCCAACGCGCGCATGAACGCGATGATGAACGAGACGCTCAACATCGGCGGGGCGCTGTTGGTCAAGCTGTTCGGCCGCCGCCAGTCGGAAATCGACCGTTTTGCGGAGCGTGCGGCGCAGGTGCGTGATCTGGGCGTGCAGCGCACGTTGATCGGCTCGGTGTTTTCGGTGATTACCGGCTTGATCAGCGCCTTCGGCGCCGCCTTCGTCTACGGGTTGGGCGGGTATTTCGTCATCCGCGGGGCGTTCACTGTGGGCACGATCGTGGCCTTTGGGTCGTACCTGGGGAACTTGTATCGCACGCTACAGGGACTTTCGAACGCGCCGGTGGAATTCGCCACCTCGATGGTGAGTTTCGAGCGTGTGTTCGAGGTCATCGATCTGCCGGTCGATATTCCCGAAAAGCCGGACGCGCTGGTGCTGCGGGATGTGCAAGGCGAGATTGCCTTCGAGGACGTCTCGTTCAAATACGAAACGGGCGATGAAAAATTCCTCAGCGACGTGCGGCGTTACGGCAGCATGGACAACGTTGCCGCCGTCCTTTCCGGGGCGGAGGCCCCTACAGAAGGGGCACCGCGCAGCCAGGCGCGTAGCCTGGCGCTGGACGGGATCAGTTTCCGGGCCGCGCCGGGCCAGCTTGTGGCGCTGGTAGGGCCGAGCGGCGCGGGCAAGACGACGCTCACCTATCTGATCCCGCGCCTGTACGATCCAAGCACGGGGACCATTCGCATCGACGGCCACGATCTGCGCGATCTGACGCTCGAATCGCTTTCCGCACACATCGGGATGGTCACGCAGGAGACGTATCTGTTCCACGATACCATCCGCACCAATCTGCTCTACGCCCGCCTGGACGCCACGCAGGAGGACTTGGAGGCCGCCTGCCGGGTCGCCAACATCCACGAATTCATTGCTGCGCTTCCAGACGGCTATGACACAATCGTGGGGGAGCGCGGCTACCGCCTGAGCGGCGGTGAGAAACAGCGCATCGCGCTGGCGCGGGTGATCCTCAAGAATCCGCGCATTCTGGTGCTGGACGAGGCGACCAGCAGTCTCGACAGCGAATCCGAGGCGTTGATCCAGGACGCGCTCAGCCGGGTGATGGCACAGCGTACCAGCATCGTCATTGCCCACCGCTTGAGCACGATTCTGGCGGCGGATCTGATCCTCGTCATCGACCGGGGCCGGATTGTGGAGCGCGGCAATCATACCACACTGCTGGCGCAGGGTGGGCTGTACGCCAACCTGTACCAGACGCAATTTCGGGTCACCACTCAGTGAGAGCCGAGTTCTGTTTTGAGCTTCTCCAGTTTGGCTAAACTGTCTTCCGGGATGAAAAGCCTCTGGGTCGCCGCCGTGTGTTCGATCATGTCGATAAAGCTCAACAGCACGTAATCGACCGAGACGTTCTTACGCCTCTTGGCCATCGCGTTGAGCGTTTTGACGGCGCTGTCGAGCATCTCCTGGCGCACCTGGCCCTGTGCCCGCTCAATCAGCTTGATTTCTTGTACGCGCTCGTCGGCTTCGATCTTTGCCACCTCGAGATCGCGTTGCATCTTCCACGTTTTGGCCCATTCCTCGAGCACTTGCCCCTGGAAGGTGACATCTTGCAGCGTGACTTCCATGATCTCAACGCCGAGATTCTGTGCTGCGCTAACTTTGAGCATCTCGAAGAGATCCTGGCGAATTTGCTGGCGGACCTGTACGTCGAGCAGTTTGTCAAGGTTGTACTTTGCCAGAATCCTGTTGCGCATTGTGCCTTCGGTGTCGCCGATGATGACCCGCTTGGGCCAGTCCATCAGGCGGTCCGGCTCACTGCGCCATGCATCGCGGATCCACTTACACGTTGCAGCCTTGAAAAGGTCGTCATCGGTAGGGCCGACCTGGAATTTGACGGCGACTTCGTAGGTGATGGGGATGCCGTCGCGGGTCACGGCGCTGACTTTGAATGGCCACCACTGCGGACGTAAGTCGATAATGTCCCAAATCTTCTCGAAGGGCTGTAGCTGGGGAAATCCCGGGCCGCGGATGACGCGGGTGAGTGCGCCTCCCGATTCGAGAACGATGGCGCTATCTTGCCGCAGGACGATGCCGGCCGGGCCGCCGCGTTTTTTGACGCTTTCGTTCCCCATAACGATCTTTCCGCCACCGATGATCAAATAGGGAGAGAAACCCGGCCTCCCGAACATACGGTGGGTGAGAAACTGCCAGCCCCCACCGTCCAGGCCGAAAAAGGCATTGACCAGGTTGGCGCAGAGCAGCAGCGCCGTCACGATGACGACGATACCGGGCAGCATCCCTACGGCGACGTTGAGGATGGGCTGCTGAACGACCCTATCCATATCGAACCCCAAATATGATGGCTGGATGTTATGCAGGGTTGCCACCGTGCTGAACGTGCCGTCGATTTGGGGCACTTTCGTCACCTGCACCTTGAAGGTGCATTGCGCGGTTTGCGGGATGGAGACCTCCCGTCCGCGGAAAGTGAGCGTATCGTTGTTGGCGAAAGTGATGGTCACCGAATGTGCTCCTGCGGTGGTCGTCTCGAGAACGTAGAACCTGGCAGTGAGCGGTTCGCCTACCGCCGCCGGGTTCATGTCTTGGAGCGTCACACTCGTCACCGCTTCCTCCGGCGCGGTAAGTGCTGTGGCGAGAGCGTCTGGCGGGAGGGGCTGGCCGGTAATGACGGCATCGACGACCTTGCCATCTGGGTCGACGGCGCCGGTGAGATTGTTCCCATCGAGACCGGTAGGGCAAATTGGAATAATGCGCTGGTTATAGTGGACTGCGTAAATCGAGACCGCAGCCAGGCTGGCGATGAACAACAGCCCTGCTACACCGAAAAAGGTGATGAGGACGCGAACGTTATAGCGTAAGTATTTTCCTAGGTTAAACATTGTTGTTACCTCGCCGCGGCTAATGACCGAGTGTCTTTAGGATGCTGAGCATATATGGCGGCAAAACACCGGCGTCGCTGTCCGTTTTTTGGGTTTCTGGCGGCGAATGGATACCCATCGCCTCGAAGAGTTTGACCGCCAAAATTTGTTTATCGACCGTGCCCTCGGCCTCTTGCAGGATTTGGACCAGGCGGGTGAGCATTTCCAGACGCACTTCGCCCAGCACTTCCTGCTCGCGTAGCGCGATGCGCGCCTTGGCCTCAGCGATGGCAATTTCGATGTCACGATCGCGCTCGGCGCTCCAATTCTTGAGGCGTTGTGTGACGATTTCATCGGGCACTTTGATGTCGCTGATGCCGCCGCCGATTACCTCGATTCCCAGGGGCTGCATCTCCTTCTTCAGCCGGTCGGCGAAGGTTCTGGCAATTTCGAGGCGCGGATTTCTTTTGCGCGCGGCGATCAGCGCCTCTTCCCAGGTGATCTGTGGCTGGATGAATTCACCATCGCGCGTCGGGGGCGCGCTGCAACAGGCATACTGCCAGGCGTTTTGCGCCTCGTTGGAGAGTTCGTCGAAGGCGGCGAGCGAGGCGATGCTGCACTGTTGCTGCACTGTGACGTCAGCCGGCGGCTGTATCTCCGACAGGGGGCGTTCGTTTACGGCATCCACGGGAACGCCCACCAGAAAGCGCAATGCCTGTTTCGTCGCCCCGATGATGGCGATGTGCGCGGCGGGAATGTCGAATTGGGCAGCGAGGGTCGCCTTGAGCGCGTCAAAGTGGACGCGGCTGCTGTCTTCTGCCGTCACCGTGACCTCCACTTTGGCCGGTGGTGTGTAGGTACTCGGCCTTGGGAAGAGTTGTGCGATGTAAGTGCTCGGCCAACGCTGTTGGATCTGGCGCGCCAGGTGATTGAGCGCGCCTCTTTTCTTCGCTGTGGCTTCGACCAACGCGCGCGCCAGTTCGCTCTCGGTCTCGCCGGCAAGGACGCTAAAATCGGCGCTGAGGTCAAATGCCAGGGTCTTGAGGTCGTCTGCATCATGATGACGGACCATGAACTGCTGCAATTTGGCTTCCAAGGGCAGATCAGTCCTGGATAACAAGTCGATCTCGCCCCTGTCGAAGGGCTGCTCTTTCTGAGGCAGGCCATACTTGGATTTGTCGGGGTCAGGGACCATCATGTGCAATTCGTTGCACGTGTAGCGGGCGACGACGTCCTTGAGGATCGGCGGCCCCATGGTGAGGACCAGTTCGGGCCATGGCCGGCGCTTGACCTCTTCCGTCACCAGTTGGTTCTCCGGATCGCGTTCGAATTTGTGATCCATCACGGCATGGTTGTACACGGCCTTGATGACGGCTTCTTCGTCGAAGGGGTAAGAACCGCCTAGCACAGGCTTGCGCCCATCGGCCCACACGCGATTGGGTATGAACGTGAAGATGCTTACGCTGATACCATCTTTCGTTTCTGCGTTGATGGTTTTGGTGCGGAGCTGCGGTCGTAAGTCTACGTCGGTGTACAACTGCTCAAACTTTTGGGTGAAGCTGAGTCCAGGGGGGCACACCCTGAATTTCAGGCCATCGGTAGTCACGGCGAGGCGCTCGCAATTGGTCAGGATGATTCCTGGCCCGGCGAAGAACTGGTTGTAGGGATTGCCGGGGACGTGTGGGTCGGGGGTGTCTTTGTCCATCGTCTCCCGGGTTTTCCAATCGTCGATCACGTAGAAGGGGTAATTCGTTCCCATGGCCAATGTGAGCACACTGCGCAGTGTGAGTACGCGCGGATCCTTTTCGCCGGAGGGGAACAGTTTGCGCCATACAGGTCGTTCCACGGTGTCGCCAAACGGCAGCAGGTTATACAATGTGGGGATTTTGGCATAATCCTGAATCGGCAGTGAGAGGATGGCAAAGTAGTAGAGCAGTCCCCATAGGATAAACTGCGCCGGCAGGCTAATCAGCAACAGCCCGGCCCGCCCAGCGACCTGATAGCCGAGCCAGCAGGTCAGGATGTAGACAAACCAGAGGAGGGTGAGGAACGCGACGCCTTTGCCGCGCAAGATCGCGCTGGAAAACATCCAGATGCCACCCGTCCCCACCATCACGACGGCAGCAACCAGACCCCAGATCGCGTTGGGATTGCCGTAGAAGAAGAACGGTAGGCCGTTCACCACCAGGCAGACCATCGCGGCGAAGGTGAAAGCGAAGGCCAGGATGCCTGCTCCCATGCCTTTGTCGAAAAAGTAGCCCAACGCGCTCGCCAGCGCCGTCGTCCACACTGCGATTTCCAGGATCAAGTAGGTGGTGGCGAGATAGACGCTGACGTTGTCGGCGAATTTCGTCAAACGCAGGTCAAGGGCGCCGAAGGGCAATTGGGTAGAATCAAAGATCAAGGCGAGTACGAGGAGGAAAACATTGCACACCAATGTGGTCGCCCCCAGCGTGAGTGCAGCGTTATGGGACTTCCACAAAAGATAGCCAAGGATGACAGCGAGGACACAGGCCGATCCGGCTTCGATCAGTAACGTCAATCCGGCTTGCGTAATTAATGTTGACATAGCCGCCTTCCCTCCTTGTCAGGGCCTA
>DYKY01000130.1:0-1866 GCA_020722365.1 Thermoflexus sp. | reverse complement strand
GGCTCACTTCTTCCGCACAATCGACACCAAAATTATCCCGCCCATGATTAACGCAACGACGAAACTCAGGATCACGATCGCCTGCACCAACCAGGGCGTCTCGGTCGTCGCCGGGATCAGCCCCGCCAGCCCGATGATCATCGCGGCGACGATAACGCTGAGTGCCAGGCGCGTTATCATGCGGTCGAGCAGTTCCAGGTTGCTGTGCTCTAGCGAGAGTTTGATCGGCTCACGTTTTTCGATGCGATTCAGCAGCAGCATACCGATGTGAGGGAGTTCTTCCAGCAAGTCACTCCAGACCAGCCCGCGCCGTATGAGCGTATCCACCAAGTGACGGTCAGGCAGCGCTGATTTGAGCATCAATTTGGCGGCGTAAGGTGCGGAGAAGGCAAAGATGTCGAAGTCCGGCGCCAACTTGTAGCCAATGCCTTCCATCATCGCCAGCGTTTTACCCAACAGCCAGAAGTTGGTGGGCAAGTGGAGGCGATGGGTAAAGGCCAGGGGCATGAGAGCGTTCAGCAGTTCATCGACGTGCACGTCTTTGAGGGCCAACCCGTTGTAATAGCGCAGTAGTCGCTCGATGTCCTGGCTCAGCGCCCGGCGGTTCACGTCCGGCGGCGCAGCCCCGATGTGGATCAGTCCATCGGTGACGCCTTTGGCATCCATGCGTACCGCGACGTTGTAGAGCCGGATCAGGGTCGCGCGGTCGCCGGCGCTGAGATAGCCGACCATTCCGAAGTCCATCGCGCCGATAACCTCGTTTTCCATCACGATTAGGTTGCCGGGGTGGGGGTCGGCGTGGAAGAAGCCATCCTCCAGAATCTCTTTGACGATCATTCGCGCTGCGTTGTTGGCGATTTTCATACGATCATAGCCGGCCTCGTCCAGCGCGGCGATGTTGGTGATTTTGATGCCCTCGATGTACTCCATCACCAGCACACGCCGGGTGGTGTACTCCCAGTAAACCCAGGGGATGTGCAGGCAGTCCTCCTGGGCAAAGTTCTCGCGTAGACGGTCGGCATTGCGCCCTTCGCTCTGGTAGTTCAACTCGTTGTGGAGGGTATCTGCAAAATCATCGACGATTTCTGCCAGCCGGTACACGCGTCCTAGTGGCGTGTGTTGTTCGGCGTAATGGGCGATGTCGTGGATGATTTCAAGATCGGTCTGAATGGTAGGGAGGATGTTGGGGCGCTGAACTTTGATGACGACCTTCTGGCGTGTGGTGAGCTTGGCGGCATGCACTTGGGCGAGCGAGGCCGCCGCCAGGGGGTGGGGGTCAATCTCGCCAAAGACCTTCTCCGGCGGTTGGCCGAGTTCGGCTTCGATGACCCGGCGGATCTCGTCCCAAGGGACAGGCGGCACGTTATCCTGAAGTTTCGCCAGCTCGGTGATGTAGTCTGGCGGCAGCACGTCGGGGCGGGTGCTGAGCATCTGCCCTAGTTTGACGAAGGTCGGGCCTAGTTCCTCCAACGCCTGGCGGAAATGCGCCGGCAGCGAGGCAGGTTCCTGGATGGGGAAGGGATACAGGTCACGCAGCCACAGCGGCTCCGTGGGCAGGTGCGAGAGCGCGAACCCGAACCCGTGGCGCGTGAACACCGTCAAAATGTGCCGGTAGCGTCGCAGGTGGCGGATAGGCCGGCTGATCGTCGGAATTTTGAACATCGTCCTTCTCCCGCTTATGTGGGCGTGCAGCCCGGACTTCCGCTTACGGGGAATGAGCCTGTGACATTCGCACCGCGCCTTCTAAGTCGATATCCTGTAGTGGAAACTCGCGTGCAATCACAAACATTCAGCTCTGCAACAGTTGCGCGCGCTCTTCGCGACGCATACCACGCAGCAAAAATCCTAGATACTTCTCGAAAAGCA
>DYKY01000129.1 GCA_020722365.1 Thermoflexus sp. | reverse complement strand
AGGCGACACGCTGTGAAACGGGGCAGGCCGTGTGTGAAAACGGGTCGTGGGTGTGTCAGGGCGGCGGCGGGCCTGCTTCTTCGCCTGTCCCCACCCCCGCCTGCCCCGGCGAGGCGACACGCTGTGAAACGGGGCAGGCCGTGTGTGAAAACGGGTCGTGGGTGTGCAGGTGAGTGGCGAATGGCGAATGATGATTTATCCGTTGAATCCGTTCAATCTGTTGAGATTTTTTCCCTTCTATCTGCGAAAAACAGCGCGAAGTGGCGTCCGATTATGACGTTATGGGCGTCCTATTGACCTGAGATTTCACAACGGGTATACTTGCGTTGGAGGTATCATGCGATGGCAGGTTTAACGGCTGTTCAAGAAACAAAACAGAAAATCGCCGCCTGGTTGGATGAGTTGCCGCCCCAGAGCCTCGCGGCGGTTGAGCAATTCGTCGAATTCTTGCGCCAGAAAGCGCGCCGGCAACCAACGCTGGGGGCGGCTGAAAAGGAAGCGCCGCCCTACCTGTACCCCACCGTCGAAAATCCGGCGTCCAGCCTGGGTGCGTGGCTCAACGTGATCCCCGGCGGGTGCGGCGGCGACGCGTTGGCCGATACCGAAGCCCTCTACGACGCGGTGTAACGATGAGAATAGCGATAGATTCATCGGTATTGGTGGCCTTGCTGGATTCCCGCGACCAGTGGCATACCAAAGCATCGGCGCTCCACGATGCACTGCTGAAGGCCGGCGTCACCCCTATGTACTTCGATTGTGTGGCGGCTGAGGCGATCAGCGCTGCCATCCGCCGTTTGCACGAAAAGGGCCGGGGTGTGGAAGCAGCGGCCGTCATAGACCGATTGTACACCCTTGCCCCACCACCAACTCTTACCTGGATTCTCCCGGATGTTCCCCGGCTCTATTCCGCTGCATTGGATTTAATGCGCGTCTCCTCCGGTGAACTGAACTTTAATGACGCGCTCATTGCGTTGGCCTGCCGCGAGCGCGAGATTCCTGCCATCGCCAGTTTTGACGCCGATTTTGACCAGGTGGCGTGGCTTAAGCGCGCGGCGAAGCCGGAAGATGTGTAGCTGACCTGGTGGTGGCGCAAGCCGGAGGCTTGCGCCGGCCACAAGCCAGAGGCTTGTGCTACGTACGACATTATCAAGGAAAATGGATTTCTAATCCTATCATTCCGTAAATCCTGTTATATTTGGAGGTGTATGATGAAAACAAATGGTAAGGCTTGGCAGAAGTCCTGGTTGGGTGTAGCCCTGATGGTGGTGATCTTGGGGCTGGTGTGGAACGCGGCGCTGGGCGCGCCGGCCGACCCGGCGCTGGAGGTGACGCCGGGGCAGGCTTACGATGAGATAGACGGCGGCGGCACGGCGACGTACCACCACGTCATCACCAACACCGGCGACGTCACCGGTTCGATCTCCCTGACGTCCCTGGTCCCGGACGGCTGGGAAGCGGCCTACGCCACCGCCGACCAACCGCAGGGCACGACCATCTGGCTGCCCGTGCCCCTGCCGCCGAGCGCCACGCTGCCGGTAACCGTTTACCTGACCGCGCCGTCCAGCGCGCGCAGCGGCCGGTATACTTCTACCATCACCGTGACGTTGCGTGCATCGCCCACGGTGGAGATACCGGTCTATGAAGTGACCGACATTCGCACCCGCTTTATTTACCTGCCGCTGGTTCTGCGCAATTACGCGCCCTTTGTCAACGGCAGCTTTGAGGCTGGATTGACCGGCTGGACGGCGTCTGAATCGCCGTTGCCGGTGAGCCTGGTGGATGCGGCGGCAGAACGGGGGGGCGGCAACACGCCAGGCGACGGTGCGCAGGTGGTGTTGTTGGGAAAAACCGATTATGATTGTTACGGCGTTCCAGTAGGTTTTGCAGCGGTGGAGCAGACCTTTGTGGTGTCGGAAGATGCAAGTACATTGATGTTTGATTATGTTGTCTGGTCTGAGGATGTTTCAGTTAGTCAGAAATTTGATCGTTTCGAGGTTTATCTTTGGAAAACAATTGAGTCTATGCCAGCATCTCCAGTTTATCACGATGGAAATCAAGCGCCTGGTATAGGCTGTGGTCTGTGGCGGCGCGTTCCAGAAACCGGTTGGAAAACGGGTTCGATTGACCTGGCGCCGTATCGTGGGCAAATGGTGACGCTCTCTTTCCGCAACTACAGCCGTTACGACAATAAGTACAACACCTATACCTATCTGGACAACGTTAAAATTCAATAACCCATAGACCTGACAGGTTTTCTGAAACCTGTCAGGTCTGCAAGGAGTCAACAATGATGGCCGAACTCATCACTCCGGATGGCATCCAATACCCGCTTGCCGGCGCGCTCGTAACGCTGGGCAGGGAAGACAGCGACGTGAATATCCCCGACGCGCAGGCGTCGCGGCGGCACGCGCAGCTCGCCCGCCAGGGCGCGGGCTGGGTCATCAGCGACCTGGGCAGCACCAACGGCACGTTCGTCAACGGTGTGCGGGTGACGGGCGCGCAGTCCTTGCAATCGGGCGACCGCATCCGCATCGGCACGTCGGTGTTGGTGTTTGCAGACGGCAGTTTACCTACCGCCACACGTCTGATTGGCGGAACGCTGTTGCCACCGTTACCGCCGCAAGCGCCAGAAGCGCCGGTCTTTGCGCAGCCGGAAAGCCTTTCGCCGGCTGCTCCGCCGGCGCCAGGCCCTGTGCTGCCGCAGCCGCGGCCGCCCGCGCAATGGCAAACGCCTCCGCCGCCGGCCGCCGGTTGGCAAGCCGCGCCGTCCGGGTATGCGGGTCGCGCGCCCAAACAGCGTTCGACCGCAATGCTGCTGGAAATCGTCGGCGGCTTTTTCGGGCTGCTTGGATTAGGTTGGATTTACGCGGATCGTACCGGCGTCGGCATTCCGCTGCTCATCGCAGGGCTGCTCGCCAATCTCACGTTCTGCGGAATCGGGGCACTCACAGCAGGGATCAGCTTGATTGTCACGATCCCTTTGCAAATCATCGGCATTGTCATATCGGCGCTTCTGCTCAACGGATATACCAAACAACGCAGTGATCTATTTAATCCTTAAGGCTCAACTTGAAAGGGTTCAATTGAGGGAGACGTAAAATGAAATGTCCGTACTGTGGGATGGAACAATCCGATGGAGTTGCCTTTTGCAATCATTGCGGAGCCGCCTTGGGGCAAATACAGCCGGGCACGCCCGCTCCATCAATGCCAACTGACGGTACATCTACGCCAGGGCCAGTACCAACACCCCCACATCCGGAACCGCCCGTCGTTGCCGGTGCACCAGTCTGTCCTTTTTGCAGTGTACAAACGGTTCCGGGCGCAGCATTCTGTGATAACTGCGGGCGGCCATTAGGCCAACCTCAGTCAAGCGTTATGCCTTCAATTCCCTTTGCTCCTGTTCCGCCCGAGCCTGTGGCAGTCCCAGCCAGCGCCCCCCTGGAATCTGAGACAGACCAAGGTGTTCTCCAGACAGATGTCACCGGCATCCAGAAAATCATACATTGTCCTTCTTGTGGCAAAGAAGTGCAGCCAGGGATGAAATTTTGTGACAATTGTGGCGCGAATCTGACTGAATCAGTCACAATGGGTTCCTCGATTCAGACTCAGAGCGGATCACAGCCAGAGGGTAGCCTGATATGCGCGCAGTGCGGCGCTGTGCTGGAACCGGATAGCAATTTCTGTGACAATTGTGGCGCGCCAGTGCAAAAAGTGCCACAAACTTACGCCTCGCATCAGCCCCTATATACTTCTCAACCCGCGTCGGCGCACACACAGATCATGCCGCCGGAGTTATGGGGGACGTCCCCACAACAAGTAGCTGCACCAAGCTACACTCCCGCAATACCGGCGCGACTCGTTGTCCAGAGCACTCAGATCCCGTTACCGTTCCCTGCTGGAAAAACGGAGTGGTCCGTCGGGCGGGCAGATCCGCTTGAAGGTGTCTACCCGGATATCGATCTCACTGATCACGGTGGCGACGAACTGGGTGTTTCCAGGCATCACGCGCGGATTTATATGCAAGGCAACCAGTTCTATGTAGTTGATTTGCAGAGCACTAATCATACGTTTGTCAATCAACAACGTCTATTGCCAAATGTACCGCAAGTGCTCAGTCATGGAGATGCGGTGCGTTTCGGACAGGCCAAGTTGAATTTTTATCTCGCATAAAGAGTGGGGTTGCAAATGTCGGATATCAAAGGGAAGCTTTTACAGAACCGTTACCGCATTGAAGCTTCGTTGGGTCAGGGCGGGATGGCCAATGTCTACAGCGCTGTCGATACACGATTAGAAGTCACCGTAGCGATCAAGGAACTGATCCCGCAGGCGGACCTGGACGTAGCCATGTTGGAGATGCTGCGGCAGCAGTTCCGTCAGGAAGCTATGATTCTGGCGCGGCTCAAACATCCCAACTTGGTACGGGTAAGCGACTTCTTTGAAGAGAGTGGGAATGCGTATCTGGTGATGGACTTTGTAGAAGGAGAAAACCTGGCGCAACGCATTCAGCGCGAGGGCAGAATACCTGAGGCACTCGTCTTAACCTGGGCTGAACAACTTCTGGACGCGCTGGCGTATTGCCACAACAACGACATTGTTCACCGCGACATCAAACCGCAAAATGTTATCATCCGGCCTGATAGTCAGGCGGTATTGGTAGACTTTGGCCTGGTGAAACTGTGGAATCCAGCCGATCCACACACCAAAGTCGTGATGCGCGGCATGGGAACGCCGGAATACGCGCCGCCGGAGCAATATGATGCTAAACTGGGGCATACCGATCCTCGCAGTGATATCTATAGCCTGGGGGCAACTCTGTACCACGCTTTGACCGGCGATTCTCCGCCCACGGCAACCATCCGCATCGCCGATCCCGAATTGTTTGTGCAGGCCTGGGAAGGTATTGAAGGCGTCAGCGAGCGTACTTATAGAGCCATCCAGAAGTCTTTGGAATTGGCGCGCATGCAACGATGGCCTGATGCGGGTGCGATGGCTGAAGCATTAGGCCTGAAAATCACGTATTGGGCCCCCAATGCCTCTACCAAGGCCAGCGCAGCGCAACCGGCGGTGCAAAAAGGCAAAACGCAGAAAATGGATTGGGATGCGGTGCCACCGATTGCGGGCATCGCTGGATCGCCAGCGGTTGCCGCGGGGTCGCCAGCGGTTGGCGCTGAATCGGCGGTGATGCCGCGCCCGCGTCGGCGTGTCCGTGGCTTAGGGCTGGCCTTTGTATTCCTTATTCTCGCTGGACTAGGCGCGGGCGGTTATTTCAGCGGGGCTTTTTCCAATGCGTATGCAGCCTGGTTCGCCACGCCAACGCTGACGCCGTCACTCACGCCGACTGCGACGGCAACGCCGACCGCAACTGCGACGCCGACTGCGACGTCTACGCCAACAGCGACGCCCACGCGGACACCTACCGCGACGCCCACGCTAACCTCAACCCCAACGCCGATACCAATCCCCACGCCTCTGTTGGCAGAGCCTGATGACGGTGCGGGGTATTACACTACCAGTTGGGTCCCGCTGAGCTGGAGCTGGGAAGCTCCAGAGGGAATTGGATCCGTGCAGTTTGTCGTAGTTGTGCAAGATGCTAATGCCGTGTTAACCCATACGGTCTCTCTGGAACAAGAATCCAAGTTCAGTTTCAGGGCGCAAGATCAAGGCTTGACGCCCGGTGTTTATACATGGTTTGTGCTCGTGGAAAAGCGCGAGGCAGAGGCGTGGATCACCGTGGCGCAGAGTGAGGTGCGGACATTACGCATCGCGCGCCCACCGGATACCCCCACTCCCACACTGGCGCCAACACAGGCTCCCGCCACACAAGCCCCCACGCAAGCGCCTCCTGAGGCGACCCAAATTCCTGAAACGCCGCCGCCACCTCCGCCTCCGCCTCCGCCTGTTGATACGCCCCCCCCGCCGCCCTGATCGTTGCATAGAGACTGAAATATGGTTATCATTGCCACTAATAGTTGCGATTGACACATATCGCAGTCAGAGGAAATTTAAGCTAGGCAGTTTTGCATAGGTTGAAATTGGGAGGATTCGATGAATAAGAGAGTATATTTGTTGCTACCCGTATTAGTGTTGAGCGGATTTTTACTTTGGCTAAGTATATCATCGTCTTCTATGTTAGCTTTGGCCGAGGCAAGATTGTCTGAAGTTTCGCTTGAATTTGATGTGTCAGAGCCAGATGCTATTGACGGAATGCAACCTCAAATTGATGTAACTGCATCCATTAGCCCTAACTTTGGTCTATCATATAAAGAAGCCAGCGGTACTATAATCGTTCATCCGGAAAGTATAATCATCTACACCATTGTCTATACTAATAGTGGCAATGAAGATGCGCTCAATGTCGTTATTAGTGATACGTTGGCTGAACATTTGGTGTATCTTGATGGGGGTGTCTACTCAGATCCCGACGTGCTGTTTAATATTCCGAGTGTTCCAATTGGTACAGGGGGGCAAGTTTCCCTTACTGTGCAGGTCGCGGATGATGTACCGGCAGGTACAATTGTTACTAATACGGCCACGATTTTATCCAGTCGTTCCGAACCGGTAGTAACAGAACCGATCACAAAGCTGGTGGTAACGCCGGAGCTGCATTTATACAAGTCGGTAACACCCACCGTAGCAGTAGTGCCGGGCAGTATTCTTACATACACGCTTGTGTTTCGCAACACTGGCAACCAAGCCGCTACTGGAGTAGAATTGATTGATCCTTTACCTGATGGCCTCGTATACTTGAGCGGAAGTGGCGTGTTAAATGAAGGGACCTTGGTCTGGAATATTGGAACGTTAAGTCCCAGCGTTTCCGATGAAGTCACTTTTACAGGTATGATTACGGATGGTGTCGGTGAAATTCTGAATCTTGCCTACCTGAGTTCCGATCAACGCGGCATTCAATCGAGCAATAGTGTATCTACAAGTATTGACGCGGCGGTATTGGCAGTCCAGAAATCGGTTTCACCTGAAGGTAACGTTACACAATTTTCGCAGCTTACCTACACACTACAATACACAAGTGTTGGTACCCATCCTGTTACAGGAGGTAGACTGTTAGATCAACTGCCTGATGGTGTGGTGTATGTGACCGGAGGTGTATATACGGAAGCTAAGAATGCGGTAAGTTTTGTACTGCCTGAAGTTCTTCCGCCGGGCAGTGGGGGAACGGTTTCATTCACAGTAGATATCACTGCAACACCAGGTGTATGGCTGAATAATGCCGCTGGTTTTTTTTACGATCAATTATATCCTGCGACTTTTACATCTTCAGCACCGTTGGTCATTACTGGAACTTCACCTTTCGGTCCAGTAGGTGGGGTCTCTAATCGAAGGTATGTTGCTCAATCATTCATCGCCGCTGCGCCGCGGTTAAGCCGTGTCGGTGTTTTTGTGCAAGGTTTTGCGACACCTTATCCGGATATAAGCATCCAGTTATGGGAGGATAACAACGGAGTTCCTGATCTTACTAACTCTTTACTCGTTGGATCTGTAACTACGATTACCGATGAGGGCCGGCGTTATCATGTTGAATCGGCTTACCCTATTCATTTAGTTTTGGGACAAAAGTATTGGGTTATATTAGAATTGCAAACTGGCACTGTCTTAGGTTCTGCAAGAGTGAGACTAACCCCAGATGATGTATATGCTGATGGTCTATGGGTCTATTCCGAGGACAATGGCAATACATGGATCGATGCGCCTTCGAGTGATACGGATCTAGATATTCTTGTAGAATACACATCACCGCCAAGGAGCAACACTGTTTCGAATCTTGTTATGGAAGCTGCCAGATGCCTCTCTGTTTCACCTGTCGCGCTTTCTTTCGGCAAAGTTGTAGACATTCCCACACCTGTGACCAAATCACTGTCTATTGGCAATTGTGCGCCCGGTGCAGTGAACTGGGCTGCGACGAATACGAAGGCTTGGTTGACGTTGTCCCCCTATTCTGGCACTGCGCCATCGACTGTCATGGCCGTAGTCTATGCCGCAGGGTTGCCTGTAGGTGTTTATACAGATGTTATCACGATCGATGGCGGCGCTGTACAAAATAGCCCGCAGCACATTCCGGTACGCTTGCAAATCAGCTCAGGAAAGGTTTTTCTACCCTTGGTCGTGCGAAATTGGCCTCTCCTTCCGCCGAGAAACTTCAGAATAACGAATCCTTCAATTTGCCTGGACACTTATACTATAGCATGGGATGCCAGCCATCAACACAATTACTATGTTTTGGAGGAAGCTCAAACTAGCGAATTTACCGAAACAGTAGCTTTCACTACGACCATCCCTGCTGTAAATTTCGCAGGGAAAACACTTGGATACTATTACTACCGGGTAAAAGGCTGTACTGCCGATGCGCGCTGTAGTGACTATTCAGATACGCTAATTGTCTACACGCGTCTGGAAGCGGAACCTAATAATACTCGCACAAATCCTGATCAGGCAAATGGGCCAATTCTACCTGGTTATACATATTGTGGTAATTTCTCCAAGAGCGGCGATCTTGATGATTATTTCTATTTCGAGCTGACAGCATCACATAGAACGGAATTGACACTAACCAATATACAGCCTGGTAGTGATTACAATTTAGTTGTTTACGATGTTATAAGTAATGTCGTAGGCTATTCCGGAAATGCTGGAGTCACTCCTGAGATAATTTCCACTGGTTTGTTACCACCGGGCCGATATTATGTTCGTGTTTACAACTATAGTGGCAATATCAATATAACTCACTATTACTTGGAGTTTGATCTGCCTGAATGAACAAAATCTGTCTCAAGATGTGATAGTGTGGACAACTTGGTGAGTTATGCCGATTAATCCAGGACAAATACTACAAGGCCGTTATCGCATTGCTGGACTTTTGGGCCAGGGCGGCATGGGCGCGGTCTACCGTGCATGGGATGTGCGCCTAGAGGGTGCTGTGGCGCTTAAAGAGATGATCCCGCCCCCGGAACTGAATGAAGCCGAGCTACATCAAATGCGTGAGCAGTTTAAACAGGAAGCTGTGATGCTGCGCCGGCTGAATCACACCAACCTGGTAAGAGTGATTGATTTCTTCGAAGAAGCAGGAAATACCTATCTGGTGATGGACTTTGTAGAAGGAGAGAGCCTAGCCGATCGTATTCAGCACGCAGGAAAGATACCAGAGGCTCTAGTCTTGACCTGGGCTGAGCAACTTTTGGATGCGCTTTCTTACTGTCATAACAATAATGTCCTCCATCGTGATATTAAACCACAAAACGTCATTATTCGTCCCGATGGTCGGCCTGTGCTTGTAGACTTTGGTTTGGTGAAGATATGGAATCCCAATGATCCTCATACGAAGACCGTTATGCGTGGCATTGGAACGCCCGAATATGCGCCGCCGGAGCAGTATGACGCCCAATTTGGGCATACCGATCCACGCAGCGATATTTACAGTCTTGGGGCGACTCTATACCATGCTCTAATCGGAGAGGCTCCGCCTTCGGCATCTGTTCGAATCGCTGATCCGGAACTGTTTGCACAAGTATGGGAAAGAACGAAAGGTATTAGTGACCGCACACGTTATGCAATTCGGACATCTCTGGAGTTGGCGCGTATGCAACGGTGGCCCGATGCCGGAGCAATGGCAGAAGCACTGGGTCTAAAAATTACAAATTTGATGCCGAATACATCCTCTAGGTCCGTCAGACCGCGGTCCGCGCCGCGGAAAGACAAGACAAGTAAGATGGATTGGGGTAAAATGTTGCCATCAGGAGTCGCTACTAGCCCAACTCATCCTTATACACGGCGACGTTTTCGCGGCTGGTGGTTAGCCCTTGTGCTGTTAATTATTATTGGATTGGGAGCTGGTGGATACTTCAGTGGAACTTTCTCACATGTGTATGCAGCATGGTTTACCATATCAACATTGTCACCTTCGCTTACACCAACAACACTATTGACCGCGACGTCAGCCCCGACCTATACGCCGGATGCAACATCGACTAGCGCCGCCGCCACACTTGTCGCTGCTGCGATGACCATCGGTGCGCCCACGCATACGCCTACTGTGACATCCTCACCGACGCGCACGCCTCGCGCTACGTCGACGCCGCGTGAAACGCCGTTGTCAGCTACAACGTTAACAGCGACGCCGGTTGCTACCGTAACACCGAAACCGACGACAGCAACACCCAGTGTGACAGTGCCGAATACCCAGCGCCCCTCTACACCGAGACCTTCATCGCCTGGCGTTATAGTCAACTTCGAGCACATGGGAACCTGGCGGCGTGGGGATCAACCCTATGGGGAGTTGGCGCAAACGCAAGAACAGGTTTATGGCGGTAGTTACGCTGCTAAGTTGACTTACGATTTCCCGGCAGTATCCGATGATTTCGTCGTGTTTGCACAGTCCCGGAATCTGGGCGGTACGCCTAATATGTTCAGCGCCTGGGTTTATGGAGACAGTTCCGACCATTTCGTGAACGTGTGAATACAGGATGCGCAAGGTGAGATCTGGGCGGTCCACTTGGGACGGGTCGGCGCAGCGGGTTGGAAACAACTGAGCGGGAGTCTGGTCGCCGGAAAACCCTGGCCCGACGGGCACGTCTCCGGCCCCGACAACGGGGTGGTTGACTATCCTGTCAAGTTTTACGCACTGGTTCTGGATCGTCCCGACGTGGGGCCGCAAACAGGGCGTGTCTACATCGATGACATTTCGGCCTGGCGCAGCAATGAAGCCGCCGCGGTGACGCCTCAAGTGACGACCGCGCCTGGAGCGACTACCGTCCCCACCGCTGCGCCCACTACTGTGCTGGCACCGGCCGGGGAGATCGGGCATTGTCTTCACGGTAAAAACCGGTGAAACCTACTATCTCTATTCGACCGATCCCAATTGGAGCCAGATGCAGGAGCTTGGCCAGACAGACGAAAATCATTGTACTTGCGCCAGCACGACGGCGACGACACTGTCGGGTTTGGCCGTAAACCTCTACGGTGTCAACAAATGTGGCATTACGGCGCGTACCGACGTCTGCAACTCGCCTGATGGCCAATATAAGGTCATCACGAACCAAGTCAACGATAGTGACCTCTCCTTATCAATTTACACAGCCGATGAATCCAAACATTGGGCATACTATCAAGGGCCGCTCAACCGCACGATCGGCATCCAATGGACGCCCAATAGTCAAAACGTCATATTTGGCGTGGGTAACATCGTCAACATTATTCAGGTCGGTGTTGATGGGTACCGGCAAGTTGTGGCGTATGTTGGCGACACGTGGCCGGCGCAATTGTCACCAGATGGCTCGATCATCTATTTCTTGCAACCTGTAGGCAGCGAAGGCGCTATGGATATTTTCGTCGTCAATCTGGATGGCTCAGGGCAGCGAAACCTGACCAATGCACCTATCGCCCACAAGCTGTGCCCACGTTGGCGGCGATGAGCTTTTCTATCCCTTTGCATCTTGTGTTTATGCCGTGACAATGTTCTGGGATGACAGCAGCGCACCGGCCTCGCATAGCCAGTCTGCCAGCCAGGTAACACACTCATCCAGCTTCATCAGCACTTGCCAGCGCACGGTGAACTTAGCCCGCTCATGTTGGTAAATAGGTGAAGTCAGGGACCATCAGTGTTCTCAGAAAATCGGCTGTGACGCGCTTGAGGTTATGCGCCCATTCAAACATGGCCACATAGGCCGCCAAGTATTTTTTGTGAACGCCGCGAAAGGGGCGTAAGAAATTA
>DYKY01000006.1:47214-51639 GCA_020722365.1 Thermoflexus sp. | reverse complement strand
TCCAACACAGCCTGTATATTGCCGGTCTCGTAATCGGTGCGGTGATCCTTGACCATTTGATAGGGATGCAGCACATAGGAACGGATCTGGTTGCCCCAACCGGCATCGACGTGCTCGCCCTTGAGTTCGTCAAGTTGCTGGCGACGCTTCTCTTCCTCAAGCTGCATCAGGCGCGCTTTGAGCACCCGCATGGCGACCTCGCGGTTTTGCATCTGCGAGCGCTCGTTTTGGCACGAAGAGACGATGCCCGTGGGCAAGTGTGTGATGCGCACCGCCGTCTCGTTTTTCTGCATGTGCTGGCCCCCTGCCGATGATGCGCGATACGTGTCGATCTGCAAATCATCCGGGTTGATTTCCAGCGGCGCATCCTCCCCTAAATCAGGCCAGACTTCGACAAGCACGAACGAGGTGTGCCGCCGGTGGGCCGCGTCGAAAGGTGACAGGCGCACCAGCCGGTGAACGCCGCGCTCCGAACGAAGGTAGCCATAGCCATACGGCCCACGCACACTCACGGTCACGCTCTTGATGCCGGCTTCTTCACCCTCCATGATATCGAGAATGTCGGTTTTGAAATTGCGGCGCTCGGCCCAGCGCAGAAACATCCGCAGCAGCATAGCGGCCCAGTCCTGCGAATCCGTTCCGCCGGCCCCGGCATGAATCGCCATGATGGCGTCCCCCCGGTCGTAGGGGCCGGAAAGGAGCAAGCGGAATTCGGCCTGCGCCACTTCGTCTTCCAGTTTATCCGTGGTTTGTTCGAGTTCAGCGAACAGGTCTGCGTCGCCGAGGGCGAAAAATTCCTGGGTGTCGTGAATCTCCTGGCGCAGACCGGTCCAGTACTGCACGTCCTCTTGCAGCGCCGCCAACCGTTGCATCACTGCACGCGCATTGTCAGGGTCATTCCACAAGTTCGGATCGGCGCTTTGTGCGTTTAGAGTTTCAAGCTCCTGGATCTTGCCAGGTAAGTCAAAGACGCCTCCAGATGGCCTCCACGCGGGAAGCCAGATTTTCGAGACGAACTATAGATTCGGTCATTGTTCCTCCAAAATTGTCGGGTAGTCGTTAGTCGGGTAGTCAGTAGCAAAGATTAAAGCAGAAAAATCATAAAGTCTCTGCGCTCTCTGCGTGCTCGGCGGTAAAAAATGATTCTTGTTTGCGTAAGGCTTGAGTTTGTGCATCAGGGTTGCCCTAAGAGACCTTGCACGAAGGCTTCGCGGTCGAAAGGCGCAAAATCTTCCACGTGCTCGCCCGTGCCGACAAAGCGCACCGGCAAGCCCAGTTGATGTCCAATGGAAAGCACCATCCCGCCTTTGGCGCTGCCGTCCAACTTCGCCAGGATGATGCCGCTGACCTTCACCGCATTGAGAAACTGCTGCGCCTGGATCAGCCCATTCTGACCGGTGTTGGCATCGAGGACGAGGAGTGTCTCGTGTGGCGCCCAGCCCACCCGTCTGGCGATCACCCGCTGAATCTTCTCCAATTCCGCCATCAGGTTATGCTGTGTGTGCAAACGTCCCGCCGTATCAACGATGACCATATCGGCTTTGTGCGCCTCCGCATACTGAATCGCATCGTAGGCCACGGAGCCGGGATCACCGCCCTCCGGTCCGGTAATGACCGGGGTATCCACACGCTGCCCCCAGACGGCCAGTTGGTCCATCGCTGCCGCGCGGAATGTGTCCGCCGCCGCCAGCACCACCTTACGCCCCTCGCGTTTGAAGTGTGCCGCCAGCTTGCCAATGCTCGTCGTCTTTCCTGAGCCGTTGACACCTACAATCAACACGACCGCCAGCGGCCAATCCAGGTTAAGCGGCTTACTTTCCGGCAGCAATGCGCGCAATTCCTCGCGCAACACCTTCTGCAGGTCGGTTGTCCGGTAAATCCCCTCGGCGCTGGCGCGTTTCCGCAGCCGCTCGATCAGCGCCAGCGAAGTCTCCACGCCCACATCGCCCTGAATCAGCAACGCTTCCAGGTCTTCCCACGTATCCGCGTCGATATCGCCGGCGCCCAAAATGTGCGCGATTTGCCCAAAGACGGCATTGCGGGTCTTGCGCAAACTTTCGAAAATGCTTTTCATGCTCTTTGTTCTTTCCTCCCTGCTTGTAGGGGATTATATCCTAAGCAAATAGAAGCGTCAAGCACCTAAAAAAAGCGGGTGAACTTGGCGTTCACCCGCTTGTGCGTTATAATGCCGAAGGTGGGAGTCGAACCCACATGGGGGTTACCCGAGCGAGTTTGAGTCGCTTGCGTCTGCCTGTTCCGCCACTTCGGCCTGGGGATAAGTATAGCTAAATTCGAGAATACGTCAAGCGAAGACAGACTACAAAAGTCTCAGCAGGCGTCTGCACCCGGCAGATGTCTCGTCAGTATCAATACCTGCTCAATCAGGTTTTGCGCGAGACTTTTGTAGTCTCAGCTTCAAGGATTGGTAACAGTGACCACAATGACCGAGACATGGGATGAAGCGGTGATGGTCCAGCGCGCCCAGAAGGGCAACCTGGACGCTTTCAACGCGCTGATCCTGCACTACCAGACGCAAGTCTACAACCTGGCCTGGCATCTGCTGCACGATGAAGCCGCCGCGGATGATGCCACGCAGGAAGCCTTCATCTCCGCATACAAAGGGCTGGCGAAGTTTCGCGGCGGCTCCTTCCGCGCCTGGTTGCTGCGGATCGTCGCCAATGCCTGTTACGATGAACTGCGCCGTCACAAGCGCCTCCCCACCGTGTCATGGGAGGAGTTCGGCGACATGGATGACGAGGCCAATCCTCACCTGGCGGACGGGGGACCACTGCCGGAACAGACCGTTCAGCAGCAGGAGTTGCGCGCTGTACTGGAACGCGCTCTGGCAGAACTGCCGGAAGAACAACGCATGGCGCTCGTTTTGGTGGATCGCATGGGATTGGCGTATCAGGAAGTCGCGGACACATTGAACATTCGCCTCGGCACCGTCAAGTCGCGGCTGGCGCGCGCGCGGGCGCAGATGCGGGTGCATCTGCGCTTGTTGCTCCAGGAAGAAGGGGAACTTTTGCCGCACCGCTATCGTCTAAACAGTGAGGATGAGGAATAACGTGGAATGGATCGGATTTAATGTGGGTAAGGGGGTGACGGCGCGCTGTTGTCGCGCCCTCACTGCGCGTGTGGAGGTAGGGAAATGACCCAGGTGCACACAACGTGGCGCGATGTAGACATTTCCGCTTACATGGATGACGAACTGGAGCCGGCGACACAAGTGGCTTTCGAGACCGCCTTGGCTCAGGATCGCGCTCTGCAGCAGAAGGTCAAGGAGATGCGCGAGGTCGTGGCCCTGGTGCGGGCCGCCCCTTTGCGCGAACCACCGCGCAACTACCTGCTTACGCCGTCAATGGTGGTCGAAAAAACACCGCAGCGGACGCAACGCCGTCCTACACCACTGCGGTTTATGCGTCTGGCGACAGCCCTGGCGGCCGTCGCGTTTGTGGCGACGGCAGGACTGACCTACATGCAACGCGGTATCTCCCCGACGGCGGGCCTGCACGCCCCCAAAGCAGCCGAGGAAATGCCGGCTATGGAGGCCCCACAGGTCATGGTCGTTGCCACCGCCGAGGTCTCCAAAGAAGTCGAAGTCATGCAGGCCGGTGAGCCGGGAGCCATGCCTGAGGCGACCGTAAGCGCCGAAGAAGTTGCGCAAGCGGAAAAAGCGGTAGAGTCAGAGGCGGTCGTCGAAGCGCCGGCGCCGCTCGCAGCAACACCCGAACCTGAACCTGATGGGGTCGCAACAGATGACACAACGAATGCACAGGAATTAGAGGAAACTGAACCCCAAGAAGGCGTGCGGGCTTTGGAATCCGCTCCGGCGGCAGAAGCGCAGATTGTTGAAGAAACCGAGCGCGTTGTAGAAGACAGCACTGGCACACCTCCCGGCGCTGACGAGAGCGAGTGGATGGCATACGATGCCGCCGAGCCAACCGCTGCAGATCACTATGGCCTGGTGGCTGTCGAGCCAACGCGGACACCCACCTGGTGGCTGCCTGCCATTCTGGGCGCGGTGACGCTGCTTTTGGCCGGGATAACGTACTGGGTGTCTCGCCGTCGATGACGATTCCAGCGATATGCGAGAGAGCGAATCGCGCAACCGGCTTGCGCTGTCGCTCTCTCTTTCGTGTCGAGCGCGGGACACCTGCTGAAAATGTGGTACACTTATCATTGTCCAGACCAACAACTGACGACCAAAAACTAGCGACTAACGACTAAAGACTAGCGACTAAAGATTGACGACTACCCGACTACCCTTATGAAACCAACGATAATGATCTATCGCCGAATCTGGCTTGTGCCGTTGCTGCTGTTATTGGCGGGTTGTGCCGCCGGAAGCAGGGGAAGTGCGCTACCCCAAAAGCTCGCCGAAGCTGCGGTCATGGCAACAGACATGCCACCGTCTACGGAGAC
>DYKY01000006.1:0-47114 GCA_020722365.1 Thermoflexus sp. | reverse complement strand
CTACACCTGTACCGACACCCGAACCTACAGCCACGCCTACACTCGCGGTCACACCGGAGCCACCCGTATCACCGCTGGAGACACCTCTCCCACCTTCACCGACGCCTACTTATCCCCCACCGCCGGAGGCCGTGCATGTGCCGATCCTGATGTACCACTACATCTCCGAACTTCCGCCCGACGCAGATGTGTATCGCCGCGATCTGACTGTGATCCCGGCGCACTTCGAGGAACAACTGCAATACCTGCAATCGCAGGGCTATCAGAGCGTCCTGCTGGCGGACATCTACGAAACGCTGACGACCGGCAAACCTCTGCCGGAGAAGCCCATTGTGCTGACGTTCGATGATGGCTACAAAGACGCCTACACCGACGCGCTGCCGCTGCTACAAAAGTACGGCTTTGTGGGTGAATTTTTCCTGCTGGCGACCCCCGCACACTACGAAGCGCCCCAGTATCTCACCTGGAATGACGTGCGGGCGATGGCCGATGCCGGCATGTCGATGCAGGCGCATGGCCGTGACCATTACGACCTCACCGCGCGCTCCTACGAATTTCTCGTCTATCAAATCTTGGGCGCGCGCGAAGCGGTCGAGGCGCACAGCGGACGCCCCGTGCGCTTTTTCTGCTATCCTTCCGGGCGTTATGATGACGACACCATTGCCGTAGTAGAATCCGCCGGATATTGGGGCGCAGTGACCACCGCCTGGGGAACCGAACTGCGGCTGGACAACCGGTACACATGGCCCCGTATCCGCGTGAAGGGCAACCTATCGCTCGACGGGTTCGCTAAAATACTCCAAGATCTCGCCACAGAGTAAACGGATTCAGTACCGCAGAGGCTCACCGGCCGGTAGTATGGGACGCATCATTTCATGCGCGAGATTTGCACGTATTGAGGACTCAAAGCTTGCACAGGAGGCGTTATGAGCGAGAGTGAACTGGATGCCTGGTTTCCACGGCCTAAGCCGGTAGAGCCGACCGTGTTAGGCGCGGTCGTCAGCGGCAGCCTCAGCAAGGGTCTGGAGGCCAAGCTGTCGCCCAACCGACTCATCGAAGGGCTGGCGGTGGGCCGTTACGTCGTTGTACGCGGGCAGACGGAGCGCCGCTTCTTTGGGATGATCACCGACGTGACATTGGCAAGCCGTCACCCGGAGGTGGAGCAGTCGCCGCCGGAGGACCCGGACGGCTTCCTGGCGCAGGTTTATCGCGGCACACTCACCTACGGGCAGATGCACATCACGCCGATGTTGGTCGTCGAAGATGGCAACGTGCGACCCGCCAAAACCATCCCCGCGCACTTCACGCGCGTGTACGAAGCCACGCCGGAAGAAGTCGCCCAAGTCTTCGGCGACCCCGACGAACCCGGCCGGTTCTACATCGGTGAGCCTTTGGAGATGGAGGGCACGCGTATCGCGTTGGATTTGCAGCGCTTTGTCGAACGCTCCAGCGGCATCTTTGGAAAAAGCGGCACCGGCAAGACTTTCCTCACGCGCATGGTACTGGCGGGCATCATCCAGGAGCGCGCCGCCGTCAACCTGATCTTCGACATGCACAACGAGTACGGCTGGAAGAGCCAGGACGAAGCCAAACAGGACGTCAAAGGACTGCGCCAACTCTTTTTTGACGGGCGGGTGAGCGTGTTCACCCTCGATCCCGAGTCGTCACAACGGCGCGGCAGCAAGGTGGATTTCAAAGTCTCCATCGGCTACGATCAATTGGAGCCGGAGGATCTGGAAATGCTGGCCCCGCTGTTCGGCTTCACCGACGTGCAGACGAACGCACTGTATATGCTACGGCGTCGGCTTGGCCCGTCCTGGGTACGCCGTCTGCTGGCCGAAGAGCCGGACGAAGCCCTGATTACCATTCTCGAAAACAATCAGTTGCACGAAGGCACGCTCGGCGCGATCAAACGCAAACTGGAGCAACTGCGGCGTTTCGATTTTCTGGTGGACAGGGCCACCGACGACCCGATTGGCCGCATCCTCGACTATATCAACAGCAATGTCAGTGTGGTTTTGGAGTTTGGCCGTTACGGCAACGCCCTCGAAGCCTACATCCTGGTGGCGAACTACATCACCCGGCGGATTCACAAAGCATACGTGGATCGCAAGGAATCGGCGCTCGGCGGCAAGGACAGCGAACCGCGCCCGTTGATCATCACTATCGAAGAGGCGCACAAGTTCCTCGATCCGGCGATTGCGCGCCACACCATCTTCGGCACAATTGCGCGGGAGATGCGCAAGTACAACGTCACCCTGCTGGTAGTGGATCAGCGACCGAGCGGCATCGACCCGGAGGTGATGAGCCAGATCGGCACGCGGGTGACGGCGCTGCTGGACGAGGAGAACGACATTCGCGCCGTCTTTTCGGGTCTGGCAGGGACGGCGGCGCTGCGGGAAGTGCTGGCGCGCCTGGAGACCCGGCAGCAGGCGCTTATCCTCGGTCACGCCGTGCCTATGCCGATTGTCGTGCGCACCCGCGACTATCAAGACTTGTATGGCGAGATCGCCGGCAAAGGCATCGACATCGCCGATGCAACTTCTGCACTGTTTGGTTGACGCGCGAGTTGCGGATGGTTATAAATCGAAATTGTGCTATAGTATTTCGTGGATAATGTGGTGCAGTGTAAAACGATATAGAAGGAAGCGATGAACGAGACCAGTGTACCTGGCGCGAGCATTTTGATCGTTGATGATACGCCCTTCAACCTGCGGTTCCTGGCGGATGTCTTGAACCGGGCAGGATACACTACCTATACAGCAACCGATGGGCAACAAGCCATACAACTCGTGCAAACACTTTCCCCGGATTTAGTGCTGCTCGACATTATGATGCCGGGACTTTCAGGCTACGAGGTGTGCAGCCAACTGAAAGCCGACGAGAAAACGGGCGACATCCCCGTCATCTTTCTCAGCGCCCTGAACCAGGAATTGGACAAAGTCCAGGCCTTCACGGTGGGCGGCGTGGATTACATCACCAAACCCTTCCAGGTGAAGGAAGTTTTGGCGCGCATCAAGACGCATCTGACCCTGCGACACCTGCAAAAAGCCCTGGAGGAGAGAAACCTTTCCTTACAGCAGGAGATTGCTGAACGGAAGTTGGTCGAAGAGGCGTTGCGCCAGCAAACCGCCGAATTGGAAGCGCGCAATGCAGAATTGGATGCCTTCGCACATACCGTCGCTCATGGCCTTAAGACCCCATTGACTGCCGTGGTGGGATTCAGCGATCTGTTGATGAAACGTCACATGCAGATGCCGGATGACAAATTGGGTGACACACTGACGATCATCGCGCAGAACGGGCGGCGCATGGCGAACATCATCAACGAACTGCTGCTGCTTGCCAGCGTGCGGCAAATGAGCGAAGTGCCAATCAGATCATTGGATATGGAGAGCATCGTCGACGCTGCGAGAGACCGCCTTGTCGATATGTTCAAAGAGCACACCGTCCAGATCGACTTACCTGAAGTCTGGCCCGCCGCTTACGGCTATGGCCCGTGGATTGAAGAGGTATGGGTCAATTACTTGAGCAATGCGATCAAGTATGGTGGAAGCCCGCCTCATATCACGCCGGGCGCAACGCCGCAGCCGCCGGGCATGGTGCGCTTCTGGGTACACGATAACGGCAATGGATTAACCGCGGAAGAACAGTCTCGCCTGTTCGCCGCGTTCACCCGTCTGGGACAAACTTCGGTCGAAGGCCATGGTCTGGGACTCTCGATTGTGCAGCGGATCGTCAACAGGCTGAATGGCGAAGTGGGCGTTGAAAGCACGACGGGACAAGGAAGCACATTCTTCTTCACCCTGCCGGCGGTTATAACTGACGCAGACAACCTCGTTGTATAACGATCATGATGGAACAAACGACTTTCGAGAAACAAACCCGCCTCAAAACGTTCCCGCCATTTGCGCTTGTCTACATCATTTACCGGCGTTTGCTTGAGCATGGGGCGCGCGCCACTTTTCTCTGGATACAAGACAAAATCGTGCGCCGTACACATGGTTTTTCGCTGCCGCACATCAGCCGGGTGCAGCCCAATCTCTACGTCGGCGGGCAACACAGGCGGCGCGGGCTGGCGCAGATGCGCGCCCTGGGCATTAGCGCCGTGCTCAATATGCGCGCAGAATCCGATGACGCGCAGCGCGGGCTGGCGTTGGATCATTACCTGTGGCTCTCCACCACCGATGATACCCCCCCGACGCCGGAAAACCTGGAACGGGGCGTGGACTTTATCCGTCATCACATCGCCGAGGGACGCGGGGTTTACATCCACTGCGCGGCAGGTGTGGGACGCGCTCCAATGATGGCCGCAGCCTACCTGGTGCACACCGGTATGAGCGCAGCGCAGGCGTGGGATGCCATCCGTCGGGTGCGCCCGTTCATCCGCCCGACGCCGCCACAAATCAGCGCCCTTGATGCCTACGCCGCACAACACAATGACGATATCCAGGCTAACTCAGGTAGCACCAAGGTACCGATCTGATTACCAGACTGACGACCTGAGATATTTTCTGGGGAGCGACACAATGGGGACAAAGGAAGACAACGCACTGAACGCACCGCACATCCAGAACCGTGTGCACGCCGCCATCGAGCGCGTCGCCGGGGATCCGGAACTGACAGCAGCCCTCGCCGACGATGAAGCGCTTACCTTGCTGCACTGGGCCGAGACGGAGATTGAGCGGCTGGTGCTGGAAACTGTCGATATGGACGATGAAGAGGCCTGGCTTCATCTCAACCCGGCACTGCGCAAGTTGCGGCGCTACATCCGCGAAACGGCCAACACCAGCGCAGACACCGACGATCCCGCCGTCATGTTGCACCTGCTCCTGGCATCACCACCTGCCTATGCCGATGAGATGTAATTGATGACCCCTCCAACGTCCACGCAAACGAAAAAACGCCCGTTCGGCTGGAAAGAGCTGCTGGTTTCTCTTTTCGTCATCATCGCCGTGTGGGCCGGCGCAGACCTTTTGGGATTTGGCGGCAGTTCCAAGCCCGTTGAAGTCTCCGAAGAGGCCAACATCCAGGTCTTCTTCACAGCACCGCGTTACCCTGACCGGCCCACAGACCGCCACGGTGGAATTGACGAACGCCTGGCAGCAGCTATCGACAGCGCCCAGAAGAGCGTTGACGTTGCCGCTTTTGAGTTCAATCTGGCCAGTGTGACCGATGCGTTGGTGCGCGCGCATCAACGCGGTGTGCGCGTGCGCCTGGTGACGGATTCGGATTATGCCGACTCCCTAGGGCCAACGAGCCTGCTTCAAGCGCAGATACCCGTCGTCTTCGACAGCGCCGAGCCGTTCATGCACGACAAATTTGTGGTCATCGACGGCAAACAAGTGTGGACCGGCTCCTGGAATTTGACGACCAACGGAACTTATCGCAACAACAATAACATCATTGTCGCCGACTCCAAGCTATTGGCGGAGAATTACACGGCAGAGTTCGAGGAGATGTTCGTTCAACGTGAGTTTGGGGTGACTTCGCCTGACAACACGCCCCATCCGCAAATCGAGATTGCCGGCGTACAGGTAGAGAATATCTTCGAAGCGGAAGGGAACGCGCGTACGCAGATAATCCAGTTGATCAAAGGTGCAAAGTCCAGCCTGGATGTCATGGCCTTCGTGTTCACCGATGATGACATCGCCAGTGCGCTCGTGGCGCGCCATCGCGCTGGCGTTCCTGTGCGCATAGTTGTCGAGACGCGCAACCTCGACGCCGATGGTTCAGACGTCGCCGCTTTTCAACAAGCCGGCATCGATGTTCTGCCAGACGGCAATTCCTACATGATGCACCATAAGGTCATCATCATCGACCAGGCCGTCGTTATCACAGGATCGTACAACTTCAGCAGCAACGCCGCCAATTACAACGACGAAAATGTACTGATTCTGCACAGCGCGGAAATTGCCGGACAGTATCAAGAGGAATTCGAGCGCGTGTATGCACAAGCAAAAGCGGCGCAATGAATTACATCGCGCCGCTTTTCCCGCACAGTAGAAAATCACACCAGACTCGCGTAGACCGCCATCACGCGCTGCGTCATCAGTTCCTGGGTGAATTCCGTCTCGACGCGCAAGCGCCCGGCCTGTCCCATCGCGCGGCGTTTTTCGGGATTGCCCACCAACTCGCGTAGCGCCGCCGCGAGCGCCGCCGGATCCTGCGGCGGCACAACCCGCCCGGTGACGCCATCCTGCACCACCCACGACGTACCGGTCCCCACCTCCGTACTGACACACGGCAGCCCTGAGGCCATCGCTTCGAGCAAGACTGTGCCAAACGCCTCCGCGCGAGCGTTGGCGGGTAACACAAAGCAATGCGCGGCGTGATACTGTGCAGGCAAGTCCGCATCCGGGATTTCTCCCAGGAAGTGCACGCGCTCGGTCAGTCCCAGACTGTGCGCCAGCGCCTCCCATTCGTCCTGCATCGGGCCGGTCCCCACAATCTTCAGGGACACCTCCGGCACATCCGCCAGTGCGTGCAACAGCGTGTCCAGTCCTTTGTAATAGCGCAGGCGTCCCACAAAGAGCGCGGTCGGCGGGCCATCGAAGGGCGCTGGCGGCGGCGCAAAGTGTCGATGATCGACGCCCAGGGGGATGATCGTGCATTTATCCTTGATCGGCGTGAGCCACGGCGACGTTTCGATGTAACGCGGGCTGGTGGCGATAATGCGATCGGCGCGTTTCAAGACGCGTCGGAGTAACGGCGCGTACAGGCGCAGCCATCCCTGCTGGCGCACCACGTCGGAATGATGGGTGATAACCAACGGCACGCGCGCCTTGAACATCCAGGCGCTTACCTCGCCTAACGGATAGGGCGAATGGACATGCACCACGTCCGGCTTGAGCCGCGCCACGATCAGCGGGTGACTGATGCTCAACGGCATGGAAGCCACCGTGGCCCACCGCCGTGATTTGATCACCTTGACCCCGTTAATCTCCTCAATGTGTGTAGCCATGCCTGGATCGCACACGGCAGCAATCACCTGATGCCCGGCTGCGGCATGGGCTTCGGCAAGCACTTTCATATAGTTTTCGATGCCGCCCAGGACGGGAAAGTAATCTTTGTACACGTGTAGGATTTTCATGGTCTGTCACTGACAATTATATCGATACAACGTAAGTTTATAATGATAAGCTGGACGCTGGAATAACAAGCTTTTTAGGGATCGATAGAGAGCATCCTGCTCTGTATACCCTTGCTCTAATTCCAGAGCACAGCGATCGTCAATCCATTCTGCTAATCTTAATGGCTCGTCTGTTCGTGTGCGATCGCGTCCAAAAATAAATAGCCAGATATGGTAGGGAGTGTTTTCTATAATCCAGTCTTGACTTTGTTTGCTCTCACGTGGATCTAGAACTGGAGTCTCCCACCCGGCTACACGTTGAGCGTAAAAACCAATTCCTGTATCGGGCGCTGCAAGCACTAAATCATTGTGACTTATCTCTGTTGCCATCTGTGAGACGATTTCTCGGACAGGAACGGTATAAATGGGATTTTGAAAATCTTGTCCGGTAAAATAGTGCGACAAGCCTATCAGACGCACAGCTAATAATCCCAGTATTAAACCGTAACGGAGTTTGTCGTTTTGAATCCTTAGCAACCCGGCACTTAGGCAAATTGTGAAAAAGGGTAACGCAAACAAAATATGATTAGCAAAGGCGATAAATGGCACACCTTGAATTATTGTCGAAGTTAGAAGACTTATTACCCCCAAACTCAACAGAACATAACCGGCAGACCATAATACAGCAGACACGATACTGGCCTTACAGAGAGACCTTAAAAAGCGAATTCCTGCTACTGACACGATAGCCGTTCCTATAATACCCGCAATATGCCAAGGAAATACAGTCTCTCCTACAGCAAAAGCATACAGTGCTTGCATAATGTTAAGTACGAAGCCAAGGCCCTGCCCTGCTAAATCAGCTGTACCCATCGAAAATACTGTGTCTGCCTGGAGAAAAGCCGTGAAAATCCATGGAAACCAAAGAACGCCACTGATGGCTTGTCCGATAATAAACCATTTCCATGAGCGCAAAGACAAGTGTGCTGAACGTTGAAGCATCAAGCTTACAGTGATGATGTTGCTCCAAATAATCCAGGTTGCCGGGCCGAAATAATCTGTGTAAAGATAAAGCGTGAGAACTCCGCTATATACGGCAAGCCTTGCGACACTAGGAGAGCGCAGCCAGGAAACAAACATAATCGCTGTCAATAAGGCCAAAGCGATTGTCAGACTATAGTATTTCACAAAACGTGTATATAGTAGGAAAGTTGGAAGTGAGACCAATATGATAGCTGCCAACAAACCTGTCGATGAGGCAATCGTCATCTTTCCCCAACGATAAATCATTGCGATGACAAGAACTCCAATCAGCGCCCAAACAGAACGGGCCGCCCACTCGCTTGTACCAAAAATACGCATCCAGATATGCGAAATGAAGTGGGATAAAGATGGATGCAGATCAGACCCATGTACAAGCTCGCGGAGAATATCAGTAGGATGGTTGACGTCAATCTCTACATTGTAAAATTCATCCACTGAAAAACTCAGAAACTCCAAATTGAGAAATAAGAGAAAGGTGCTACACAACAAGATCAACAATACAATCACTTTTTCTTGTTTCATAACCACATACCCCTATATGGATGACCCAAGTACGTGATTCTCTACACGATACAGCGCAAGCGTCTCCTGCGCGGTGCGCACCCAGGAAAATTTAGCGGCTTGTGCCAAACCCCGTTGACGCAGGTCAGCGCGCAGACCGGCATCGCCGAGCAGTCGTCGCAGGGCATCAACGATGGCGCCGGTTCGCGTTGGTTCGAACAACACCGCCGCCTCTCCCGCGACCTCCGGCAGCGATGAGGTATTGGCGCAGGCGACCGGCGTCCCGCACGCCATGGCCTCGAGCACCGGCAGACCAAATCCTTCATACAGGCTAGGGAAGACGAACACGTCGGCTGCCGTATACAGCGCGGGCAAATCCGCGTCGGGCAGCGGCCCTAGCCAGCACACGCGATTGTCGATTCCAAGAGCCTGCGCGCGCTGGCGCGGCTCCGGGTGCTGCGGCGACCATGCACCTGCAATAACGAGCGTATAGTTCGGCGCTTCAGCCTGTACAACGGCCCAGACTTCGATAAGCCGCACGAGGTTTTTGTGTGGCTTGTTGCTTCCCAGGTACAAGATAAACCTGTCTGGCAGGCGATAATGTGTGCGCAAGGCCGCGACAGTGTCCGGCGATTGCGGGGTGAAAGCCGGATCGGCTGCCAGCGGGATCGCCGTGATCCGCTCAGGTCGCAGGGGAAAACAGGCCAGAAAATCGCGCCGCGTCGCTTCAGAAATGGTCAGCGTGTGTCGCACCACCCGCAGCGCCAACCTCGTCGTCCAGCGAAAGAGCAGGCGCGCCTTGAGTGTGCTGTGTTCGGGAAAATGAATCGGGATAAGATCGTAGAGTGTAAGCAGCGTGGGGATACCGGTAACATAAGGCATCAGGTAGTAGGCGCTGTGATACACATCTGCTTTGTGCTTGTGCAGCAAGCGCGGGATCACCCATTGCTGGCGCGGGGAGAAGGGAGAAACATCGACAGCCTGGCTATGTACAGCATCACCGGATGGCATATCCAGAGGATACGCGGGGTCGAAAAATACAATGAGATGTTCATCCGATGCAAGCTGCGGAATCAGCGCACGGGCAAGATTGGTGACGTAACGTCCAATACCGGGAAAATGTGGCGTCGCCGTGCGGGCGTCTAGGGCGTAGCGTGGCATGAGGATAACACCTGCTCATACACGTGCTTCGTCTCTTGTGCCGCTCGACCCCACGAGAAACGCGCAGCCTGATAGAGACTCTTTTCCTTGAGAGTAGTGCGTAGATCCTGGTCACTCACAATACGCCGTAGGGCCTGGGCCATCGCTTCGTCGTCGGTCGGATCGAACATCAAAGCCACGTCCTCCACGACTTCGGGCAGCGAAGACACGTTAGAGCACAGCACCGGCGTGCCGCAGGCCATTGCCTCCAACGGCGGCAGCCCAAACCCCTCATAGAGACTGGGGAAAATCATCGCCGTTGCCCCGGAATAGAGCGCCGGCAAATCCGTTTCTTGGAAGTACCCTGTGAGCAACACGCCATCACGCGCGGGACTATTCTCTAGCGCCGTGAAGAAATCTTCCGAGAGCCAGCCCTGGTGACCGGCGATCACCAGAGAGGGTACCTCTTGTGCCTGATAAAGCGGTTCCCACACTTTCAAGAGTCGCACCAGATTTTTGCGCGGTTCAATAGTGCCTACGTATAAAAGGTATTGCTCCGGCAGATGATACCGTGCGCGCATCGCCTCCACAACGGTGTGCAATTGCGGCTCGAAGCGGGGGTCCGCTGCTTCGTAGATCACGGAAATCTTCTCCGGTGGAATGTGATAGGCATTGATGATATCGCTCCGCGTGGCTTCCGAGACGGCGATAATGTGATTGGCTCGGCGGCAGTATAGCGGCATTGTCCAATTCAGGTACCAGCGATTGAGCGGCTTGTGATGCTCCGGCAAGTAGCGAAAAATCAAATCGTGGACGGTCAATACGGTCGGGATGTTTTTTAGCGGCATCAACAGATGCTCGGCGGCATGGAACAGCGCCGCATCCGGTATCAGACGGTTGAAGGGAATGCGCGCCAGTTGTCCTGCCCACACCAGCATCCGCCAGGATTTGTAGCTGAGGGCGACCGTGCGTGACGGGAGGTGCTCCAACCCAGGTGGCAATGTCACGCCTTTCTCCCGGTTGTAAAACAGCGCCAGCTTATGCGTGAGGCGTGGAACTAGAGCGCGCGTCAAGTTTTCGGCATACCGCCCCAACCCGGCGCGACGATGTGCAGCGGCGGAAATGTCTACATAGATCGTCATAATGCTACATTATACATAGTGTTGCTGTAAGAGCAAGCGACTAAAGAAGATTTCAACAAATTGACAAATCCCCTGATTTGTGTATACTTACCCCGCTCGGTAGGGAAAACCTTGACCCTTCATGTTGGTGTGTTATAATGTCGTGACGCCGACGTAGCTCAAACGGCGGAGCATCCGCCTTGTAAGCGGAGGGTTGTGGGTTCAATTCCCACCGTCGGCTTTTTCTGGGCAGTTGTTCCGAGCGGCAAAGGAGACTGACTGTAAATCAGTTGGCGCAACGCCTTCGGGGGTTCGAGTCCCTCACTGCCCATTCTAGGAGGCGCGCCCATGTAGCTCAGTCGGTAGAGCACTTTCTTGGTAAGAAAGGGGTCATCAGTTCAAGTCTGATCATGGGCTTAGGTGTGACGTGGTCAGCACAGACCCGACGCGAGCGTCCGAATGGTAAATTAGCATAGGCGAGTAGCTCAATTGGCAGAGCAACGGTCTCCAAAACCGTAGGTTGCGGGTTCAATTCCTGCCTCGCCTGTCTGTATGTATGAACTACTGACTCGAATAGATGGTTGTTGGAACCAGGCTTTTTGTCCGAGTCGAAAAGGTATGAAGAATCAATACTCAGGTCAGTCTACACCGCCTTAGCCAGGCGGTGTTTTAGAGTCCAAGTCGGATGTGGAGGCAGGTGTGGTTGAGCAAAAAAAGGTAAAGAAGGAAAATCCGCTCCTGGCGTATCTGCGGAGCACGCGCGCCGAACTGCGGAAAGTGAAATGGCCAACCATGGAACAAGGCTGGACCATGACCAAGATCGTGTTGGCGGTCACGGTCGCTATGGGGCTTTTCCTGTGGGTGCTGGATTCCCTCTTTGGCTGGCTGCTGAGCAACCTGGTCAACCTAAACATCCTGTACATTATCTTGAGCGTCGTGGTTGTGGCTGCGCTGCTTGGCGCCGCTTATCTGATCGGTCGTGGAGAAGAAGGGTAGACATTTTATGCGGGATGATCGTTTGTACCCAGACGACGAAGCGTTCGAGGCCAACGAGGCTGAGACGGATACGCTCGAGCCGGACGAATTTGAGTTGGCTGAGGATTTCGAATCCCTGCCAGAGCTAGATTTGTCGCCCACGGCGCTGTTTGAGCGGTTTGGACTTGAGCAGCCCCAGGTCGAGGAAGAGGCGCTTCTCGCTCCGGCGGAAGAGAAAGCGGCTGACGTGGTTGGCGTGCTGCCAGACCCATTTGCTGATGAGGAAAGCAAAGCCGAGACCGAAGAACGCGCCTGGTACATCATCCACTGCTATTCAGGGTACGAGCACAAGGTCAAGCACAACCTCGAACAACGTATCGAATCGATGGGGATGCAAGACTATATTTTCCAGGTGGTTGTCCCCACCGTGGAAGAGATCGAGATTAAAGATGGCAAGCGCCGCACCGTAGAGCGCTGTCTTTATCCCGGTTATATTATGGTGCAAGTGCAGTTGACGGATGACTCCTGGTACGTCGTGCGCAACACGCCGGGTGTGACGGGATTTGTGGGAATGGGGAACAACCCCACGCCGTTGCGTTCGGAGGCTGTCCAGGGTATTTTGCGCCGGATGGAAGCCGCCGCGCCACAGGTGCGCGCGACGTTCAAGCCAGGCCAGAAAGTGCGTATCATCGAAGGGCCGTTTGCCGATTTCATTGGGACTGTCGATGACATTGATGAAGAACGCGCGAAGGTTCGTGTTTTGGTTTCGTTCTTCGGGCGAGAAACACCGGTTGAACTGGATTTCTTGCAAGTCGAAAAAGCATAAAGTATCTAGCAAGCGCCTGGGTGTTTGCGTATAAACCCAGATTGAGGGAGTAAATAGAAAGATGGCGAAGAAAAAGATCAAAGCAGTTGTGAAGTTACAAATTCAGGCGGGTAAGGCCAATCCGGCTCCGCCGATTGGTCCCGCGCTGGCTCAGCACGGCATCAATCTGATGGGTTTCTGCAAGGAATACAACGCGAAGACCGCCCACATGGTGGGCAACATCGTTCCCGCAGAAATCACGATTTACCAGGACTCATCATTTACCTTTGAGTTGCGCACCCCGCCCACCCCGGACCTGCTGCGCAAGGCTGCCAGCGTCCCCAAAGGCTCGGCGGAACCCAACCGCAACAAAGTAGGCAAGATCACTCGCCAACAGTTGCGCGAGATTGCCGAGATGAAGATGAAAGACCTGAACGCAAACGACGTCGAGGCTGCCGAAATGATGATTCGCGGCACCGCGCGCAGTATGGGGATTGCGATTCAGGAGTAGTGCCCGCCCAACAAGGGCCGGCTTATACGTGGGAGGGAAATCCCGTTATTAACCACGCCGGGAAAGACGCCCGGGAGGAGTATTGAAATGCCAAAACGAGGGAAAAAGTATCTAGAGCTTGCTAAAAAAGTTGACCGCGACCGTCTATACACGCCGGAAGAGGCAGTCAAACTGGTGAAGGAAATGAGTTATACCTCTTTCGATGGAACGGTCGAAGCACACCTGCACATGGGCTTGGATCCCCGGCGCTCAGAACAACAAATTCGCGGTATCGTGCGTTTACCCTATGGTCTGGGTAAATCTGTGCGTGTGTTGGTTTTTGCCGCCGGGGAGGATGCGCAAATCGCTCGCGCAGCCGGCGCCGATTTCATCATCAGCGATGACGAAGGCATCCAGAAGATTATGAACGGTTGGACCGATTTCGATATCGCCATTGCTGTCCCCGATATGATGCGCCAGGTCGGACGCCTCGGGCGTGTGTTGGGCCGTCGCGGTTTGATGCCCACGCCGAAGACCGGCACAGTGGTACAGCCGGAAGACCTGCCGCGCGTGATCGATGAGTCGAAGGCTGGCCGTGTGGAATACCGCCTTGACCGCACTGGTAACATTCACTGCGCGATCGGTAAAGTGAGTTTCCCGGAAGAGCAACTGCTCGGCAACTTTGCCGCGATTATGGACACGATCCGCCGGGTGAAACCTGCTGCGGCTAAGGGTGTCTACGTCAAGCGCGTCACCCTGGCGCCTTCGATGGGGCCGGGCGTGCATGTAGATGCAGCGCAGGCCCTGGCGTTGGAGAGCGCCAAGTAATATCGCCAATACGTTTTTAGACTAGATTGTCTGCTGAAGACAGCAGGGGCCTTCGGGCATAATCATCCTGCCGAGGCAAGACCATAATGAGAGGGCGGTGCTACGCCGCCGTGTGCTTCTTTAATGAGCATACTATGGTCCTTGCAGCGGTAGGTGCAAGGACCTTTTTGTTGTTTGGTACAAATCTATAAGGAGGTGAGAAAAATTGGCTATATCACGCGAACGTAAAGAAGAGTTGGTTGCGATCTATAAGCAACAAATGGCAGAGAGCAACGGCATTATCCTGGCGAACTATTCAGCGTTGACGATGCCGCAGATGCAGAATCTGCGCCGCCGCGCCCAGGAGTACGACGGGCACGTTTTTGTGATCAAAAACACGTTGCTGGATGTCGTCCTGAAAGAGCAGGGGATGGAAGCGCCGCAAGGATTGTTCGCCAAACCGATGATGGCAGCTTTCTGTCACCGGGATGTCGCGCCGATGGCAAAGTTGTTCCTCGACTTTACTAAAGAAGTCACCGAGGATAACTTCCGCATCAAGGGCGGCATTATGGAGGGGCGGTTCCTGAACCAGGCGCAGGCCCAGTCGCTGGCCGATTTGCCAACCCGCGAGGTGATGTTGAGCCAGGTGCTGCGCACCATCAACGCGCCCGCAACACAGGTGGTCGGCGTGGTCGCCGGCGGTATCCGCCAGGTGCTCAATGTATTGCAAGCGTATGTCGACAAGCTCGAGGGTAAGGGCGGCACCACCGCCCAAGCAGCGGCTTGACGACCGTGTGGTTTAATCAGCCGTGAGGCTTGATTATCATTCATAAAGAACAAAAATCATTAACCTGAAAGGTAAAAAAACGGAGGTTGAATTACAATGGCAGATTTAGCAAAGCTGGTCGAGGAAATTAGCGCGTTGACGTTGCTCGAGGCCGCCGAACTGGTGAAGGCGCTCGAGAATAAGCTCGGTGTGAGCGCCGCCGCGCCCGTGGCGATGATCGGTGCGGCCCCGGCGGCCGTGGAAGCCGAGCCGGAAGAAGAGCAGACCGAGTTCACCGTGGTCCTCAAGGACTTTGGCCCGAAGAAGATCGAGGTCATCAAGGTCGTCCGCCAGATCACCAACCTGGGTCTGAAAGAGGCCAAGGAACTGGTCGAAGGCGCGCCTTCCAACGTCGTCGAGGCCGTGAGCAAGGAAGTGGCCGAGGATACCAAGGCCAAGCTCGAAGCGGCCGGCGCCGTCGTCGAACTGAAGTAATTCTCTCGACTACGCTCGCACAAACAGCCCCCCTCTCCAGAGAGGGGCTTTGTTGTTTGTAGCGATTAGCTCTCAGCTTTCAGCAGGCAGCTTCTGCTGGCTGGTGGCTAACTTCCCGCGTTGTGTTATACTTCCCGGCGAGATGCGCATAGGGTTGTGGTGGATCTCCGTGTATACGCTGAAGGTCGCCGCCGGGTCGCTTATCGCGGGGTTGTGGCTGTGGCTGCGGGCGCCACACGCCGGATTCGACCGCCGAACCATACGTCCCTGGATTTGGGGTGTGGCATTGGCGGCATTGATCGGTGGACGGGCGGGCTACGTGTTCGGCCATGCGGCGTATTTCGCGCAGCACCCGGTGCTGAGTCTGCGAGTGGATCGCGTTGGCGGATTGTATGGCGGCGGCGCAATGCTCGGAGCGTTGCTCGTGTTCGGGTTGTGGTCCGCCATGGCGCACCGACCTGTATCGATGATCGTGAGCTTTTTGTCGCCGGCAGTGCTCTTTGTTGCGGCGGGGGCCTGGTGGGGCTGTGTGAATGCCGGCTGCGCCTGGGGACATGAGATCGTCCCCGCGCTGGATGGCACGCGCCGGTTCACCGCGCTGCTGCCCGACGTTTACCAGACGGTGACCCTGCGCTATGCCGTCCAGCCGTTAGGCGCAGGGTGGGCGTTAATCCTGGCGCTGCTGGCGGTAGCTCTGAGAAAGTATGGAGGATTAGCTCTGGCTCTGTATTGGCTCGGCTCTGCCGGACTGACGTTGCTGCGAGCCGATCCCGCGCCGATGCTAATTGTGCCAGCAGGGGGCCATCTACGTCTGGATACTGTACTCGACCTGGCGCTGGCAACAAGCATTATGCTCATAATGTTGATCAAGACGAAAGGAACACACCGTGGAAGAACCATTTGAAGGTGAACATCGCAGTTATGCGCCTGTACCGGAATCGCTGGCGGTAGATCGGCTCCGCGCGGCACTGCGCTCGCTTATGGACATTGAGGAAGTGCGCGTGCTCTCCAACGAGCAAAAGCCGCCCGTGCAGTTTGCCGGACACCTCGTCGAGGGCGATCAGGACGCCATTTTCGAGGAAATCGTACAGCGTTTTGCAGCCCTGGGCTACACACCGTCCTTGACCAAGGCAGAAGATGAGCATCACTTGCATGCTATCCCGGCGGTGTTCGAGAAGAAAACGGGCAAACCGTGGGTCAATATCCTGCTTTTCGTGCTCACGCTGCTCTCTACCCTGTACATCGGCGCGTTCCACGAAAACGTAATCCCCACGCGACTCCAAGACATCTTGAAGGGGTGGCCTTTTGCGTTGACCTTGTTAGCGATCCTCACGGCGCACGAGATGAGCCACTACTTTGCCGGACGCCGCCACGGTTCGCCCGCGAGCCTGCCGTATTTCATCCCGCTGCCGCTGCCGGGCAGCCTGGGGACATTGGGGGCGGTGATCGTGCAGCGCAGCCCTATGCGCAGCCGCAAGTCGCTCTTCGACATCGGCATAGCGGGGCCGATTGGCGGCCTGATCGTCGCCATCCCGCTGCTCCTCCTCGGCCTCGCGCTTTCAGAGGTGGGGAGGCCGCAGACGTTTATGGACATTCCCGCCGGTGAGTCTGTCGAAGTCCTCCAGGAGGGGAATTCGGTGATTTACCTCGCCGCCAAGTACATCGTCCACGGGCGCATCCTGCCGGATAAGGCGACCGGTGAGGATGTATGGCTTTCCCCGCCGAGCGCGGGCGGTTCGATCGCCTTCGCTGCATGGGTGGGGCTGCTGGTGACGATGCTCAACCTCTTCCCGGTGGGGCAATTGGACGGCGGACACGTCGCCTACGCGATGTGGGGCCGTACAGCGTGGAAGATCGCCCGGTACACGCTGATGGCGATATGGGGCTGGGGCATTTTCCTGCTGCTGCGGCAAAACTACGGCGGGATGACCTGGCTGATGATCGGCTCGCTGGGCCTCTTCATCGGCCCGCGCCACCCGGCCCCCCTCAACGATCTCACGCCGCTGGATGCAAAGCGCAAGACGTTGGGCTGGGCGATGGTCGTCATCTTCTTCTTGCTGCTCACACCGATTCCCTGGATGACGGTGACGCTGTAGTACGCCAAGCGCGAATTTTCGCGGCGCGAGTCTTCGCGCGTCATTAGTCCGATAGTCGTTAGTCGGATAAACGATGAGGATGAGTGGGAAAACGTCTTTGACCGCCAAAAAGCCGACAATTGGGATCGATGCCAGCCGCGCGCTCAACGATGCGCCGACCGGTACGGAGGGATACTCCTACCACCTGATTCGCGCGTTGCTGCCGCATCTTGGCGCCCAGCGCCGAACGCGATTGTACTTCCGCTCCACGCCGGCTCCAGATGCCTTTCCCGGCGCTGAACTGCGCGTGATCCCCTTTCCCCGGCTGTGGACGCACGTGCGGCTCTCGTGGGAGATGGCGCGCCACGCCCCCGACCTGCTCTTCGTCCCGGCGCACGTCCTCCCGCCGGTGCGCCCCAAACGGACGTTGGTCACGATCCACGATCTGGGCTACTGCTATTTCCCCGAGGCGCACCCGCGTCGCCAGCGCCTTTACCTGGACTGGAGCACCCGCTGGAATGCGCGCGTCGCCAGCCACATCCTCGCCGACTCGTGCGCTACACGGGACGCGCTGGTACGGGAGTATGGGACCGACGCTGCAAAAATCACCGTCGCCTATCCCGGCTACGACAGTAACCTCGCGCCGGTACGCGATGCTGCTACGCTGGCTGCCGTGCAGACGCGCTACGCCATCCCCGGTCCGTACATCCTCTTTATCGGACGGCTGCAACCGCGCAAGAACCTGGCGCGGCTGATTGAGGCATTTGCGCGCCTTGCACCGGATAGGCCGGATCTGTCGTTGGTGCTCGCCGGACCGGCAGGCTGGCTGGCCGAACCGATCCGCGCGCGGGTGCGCGAACTAGGACTGGAGGAACGGGTGCTTTTCCCCGGCTACGTCGCCGACGCCGACAAAGCGGCGCTGATCTCCGGGGCGCAGGTCTTCGCCTATCCCTCGCTGTACGAAGGGTTCGGGTTTCCCGTATTGGAGGCGCAAGCGTGCGGCGTTCCACTGCTAGCGAGCAACACCTCAAGCCTGCCCGAGGTCGTAGGCGACGGCGGCTTGCTGGTCGACCCACTGGACGAGACTGCCATCGCCGAGGGACTGACCCGTTTGCTGGACGATATGATGCTGCGGCGCACCCTTGTCGCGCTAGGCTCGGCCAACTTGCGGCGTTTCTCGTGGGAGACTACGGCCCAAACTGTCTTGACCGTCATCGAAAACCTCTTGAATATCCCCTCCGGTTGATCTACTGAGAACCTATCCGAAAATTGTCACGATTTCACGCTGTCGTCGGTATGGGCGGCTAAAGCCGCTTTTTCTTAAGGCGTTTTTGCGCTTGCGGGCAGCGCCCGCAAGCGCAAAAACGCCCTTTCACCCGCGCCTTTAGGCGCAAAATACTGTGCCCGGCGAATTTTCGGATAGATTCTTACTCCATTGAGTCCTCTGGGATAAACAAAAATATCCCAAATAAAATTTGGGATATTTGGGATATTATTTGGGTTAAGACAAAGTTTGTTATGCCAACCGCAATCCCGGTTCGATGTCCAGATCCCAGCCGGCGCGCACACCGGCTCGATAGCGATACGTCCCGGCCGCGGCGACCATCGCGGCGTTGTCGGTGCAGAGGATGAGCGGCAGCGTGTGGACGGGAACTTCCACGCGAGCGCGCGTTGCCGTCCGCAGTGAAGTGTTGGCCGAGACCCCGCCCGACAGAAGCACGGCCTGCGCGCCGTGGGCTTGCGCGGCTTGCGCGGTCTTTTCCGCCAGCACCTCGACCACGGCGGCCTGAAACGACGCAGCCATGTCGGCGACGAACCGGGGCGGGCGCGGCCCGTTGAACCGCTGCAACGTGCGCAGCACCGCCGTCTTCAATCCGCTGAAACTGAAATCGTACGTGCCGTGCAGCCAGGCGCGCGGAAAATCAAACGCGCGCGCGTTCCCCTGCCGCGCAGCCTGCTCGATGGCGGGGCCGCCGGGATAGCCGAGTTCCAACAGCCGCGCCACTTTGTCGAACGCCTCTCCTGCCGCGTCGTCCAATGCGCCGCCGAGGTAGGTGTAATGCCCGTGATCGTGCATCAGGATCAGCTCTGTATGTCCTCCGGAGACAATGAGGGCCAGGACAGGAAATGTCGTCGCTTCGTCGAGCGCGCCATCGGTATCTGTATGTAACCAGTGAGCGTACAGATGCGCTTCCAGGTGATTCACCGGGACGAGCGGCAGTCCCTCGCCGAGCGCCGCGCCCTTCGCAAAGTTCAGTCCCACAAGCAGTGATCCGGGCAATCCCGGTCCATACGTCACGGCGATGGCATCCAGGTCATCCCATCCCACGTGCGCGTCGCGGAGCGCCTGCTCGACAACCGGCGCGATGGCTTCGACGTGCGCGCGCGAGGCCAGTTCCGGGAACACCCCGCCGTACTGCGCGTGCAGATCCACCTGCGAGGCGATCACATTCGACAGAATTGTGCATCCATCTTCGACGACAGCCGCTGCCGTCTCATCGCACGACGTTTCGATCCCCAAGATTCGCATGGTTATCCTCCCCACACCCAAATCCCTTAACTCTCTGCCCCATCCGCCCACACCGGGCTAAACATCATCCATTCGTCGGGGCGTTGGCGGATGAAGTCCTCGACCTGTGCCAGAATGTGCCGCAGATTCACCGCCACATCCTGTTCCCGGTCGCCGGTATATTCCAGTTCCAGCGGCGGATTGGCGATGACTTTATACACGCCATCCTCGAAGCGCGGCGCTAAGACGACGACGGGGCTTTTGGTCCGCAAGGGAATGCGGACGTAGCCGCTCGGTAGGTTCGCCGGCGCGCCGAAGAACATCACCGGTTCATCCTCGCCGTGGATGGGGTAATCCGGCCCGGTGACGACGGCGCCGCCGTTTTTCAGGCGTTCGAACGCCTCGCGCAGTGCATCCGGGCCGATGGGTGTCATGTGCGCGCCGCAGCGTTCGCGCAGTTGGTTGAACGCTTCGACGTCAGGCGTGGGATCGGCTAACGAAAGCGCCTGCAATGTCACCGGTAAATGCTGCACCAGCGCGATCCCGCACAAATCGAAGTTCGACATGTGGCACGCTAACACAAACACCCCACGTCCCATCGCCAGCGCCTGCTCGAAGTACGCCGCCGTCTCCGGGGGGATGATCACCGGTGGGCGAAAATCCTGCGCGCGCGTGATCCCCCGCCCGAGATTGTAGAAGGTTTCGTAGTAGCGTCGCCCGGTGTTGTAGAAAAGCCGGTACAACGTTCTGTTGAGCAGCGCCGGAGACGCCGTCTCGCCCAGGACGTGGCGCAGGTTGGCCCGCGCGGCATGGTACATCGGCGGCTTGATCCACGTGACGAGGCGCGCCCAGAGTGAGCCGATGACGCGCCTCCCAAAGAAAGGCAGGTACTTCATAATGCGAAGCGCCAGTCGCACAAAACTCCCGGTTGTAATGAGTTGACGTTTACGCATAAGCCCTTCTGAAATAGTCTGATCGTCGTCAGTCTTGTAGTCGGATAGTCAACAACATTGGTGGGCTTGGTAGTGAAATTTCGTCCTCGTTCAAGAAAACAAAAGAATCTGCGTAAATCCGCGAAAATCAGCGTCCCATTACGCTTGCATCGGCACGACCAGGTCGTAAGGATAAGCGGTGAGATTGCAGACGTCACCGTGCTCATCCAGCCAGAGGGTATCCTCGATGCGGCAGCCCATTCCTTGGTCGGGATAATACAGCCCGGGTTCGAGGGTGAAAACATGGCCAGGCGTCAGGCGCACGGTGTTCCCCGCGTAATCGAAGAATGAGGGCGCTTCGTGAATGTCCAGCCCCACGCCGTGCCCCAGGCCGTGGATATAGCCTTCGAGCGTTGCCGGGTTGCTGCCGATGGTGGGATGTCCGCGCGACTCAAAGAAGGCGCAGGCCATGCGCTGGTAACTGCGCGTTTCCTCTCCCGCCTTGAACGCCGCTCTCAGATGCGCCACGCAGTCCGCTACGTCGCGGTACAAGCGTGTGACGGCATCCGGCGCGTATCCCAGGCAGAAAGTGCGCGTCATGTCGAAGAAGTAGCCGCCCCCGATCTCACGCGGGTAGATGTCGAAGATGATCGTCTCGCCGAGGCGCAGCGGCATGTCGAGCGTGCCATGATTGTGCGGCACGCCCGCATCGCGCCCGGCGGCGAAGATAAAGCCCTCGGCATCGTCTAGCCCCTGTTGGATGATGAGCTGGTGGATGTGCGCGTGCACATCGCCGACGGTGAGCGCGCGATTTTCGGTCGCATGGCGCAGCGTCTCGTCCGCGCCGACGGCGTGCCCTTGCAAGAACGCCACCGTCTGGCGCACGACTTCGGCGGTGCGGCGGCCCACTTCGCGGATGCGGGCGACTTCAGCGGCGTCCTTCGTGGCGCGCGCTTCCTCAATGAGGTTGGGATCCATTTCACCGACGATCTCGACAGCAGGCAGCGCCGCATCCAGCGCCTTGAGGAAGGCGTAGGCGTTGCCCTGATCACGGTAGCCGTAGACGCCCACGCGCCCGGTCACGCCCAGGTCGTCAAAGATGGCGGCCTGGTAGGCCACGGAGGCTGCCAGGACATCGCCGTCGTGTTGTTTCAACAGCCCACCGTAGTCGTAGCGGGTGTTGATGATCACCGGATACCCCGCCACGGCAGCCTCTTCCCGCTCAATGGGGCCGGCGATGATGTAAGGCGTTTCGCCGCGCCTTTTGACGAGCAGGCCCTGCGTCATCCGCGCGCCGTTGAGCATGTAGATGAGCGGCGAATTTCCCGTCACTTTCCCGCTCACGACGATAGCGTCAAGGTTGCGGTCTGCCATCAGTGTATCGAGATCACGGTGCATAGTGTCTGCCTCCTAGGCTACCCTTGTGAAGGTTGTGAATGGGCGCGCCACCGCTTTGATCATAGCATCGAAATGGGGCGCGGCAAGTTAAAGAGGACATGACGAGCGTGATTTTCACTGTAAGTTTTGTACAAAAGAGGTATACTGTTAGATTCGTGAGCAGGTGATACACTTCATAACCAGTCCAAGGAGAGCACATGCCGGACCATGCAAATTCAGAGAAAATCGCTGCCATTGTTCTGGGCGGCGGTTTGAAAAAGATCGAAGTCCAGGGACAGTTTTGGTACGAACCGGAGGAGCAAGCGAAAGCAAGGCTGGATAGAGCCTATGCCCTCTTTGAAGAAGGCAAAGCCGACTACATCATTTCGACGGGAAAGTATTCCGTTATGGCAACTGTCGATCCTGATGTGATCGGGCCGCGCACCGAGGCAGAGGTGGGAAAACAGTACCTCATCGCTAGGGCCAAAGCGCAAGGAGAGGCTGCTTCCGGCGCGCGCAGGATTGAGGACTGCATTTGCTGTGAAGACCAATCAATCGACACGATCAGCAATGCCTGGTACGCCAAAAAGCTTTGCCTTGAACCGCTGGGGATCACTTCCTGCATCGTTGTCACATCCGACTATCACATCGAACGCTCCAGGGTCATTTTCGAGTGGGTTTTAGGGCCTCGGTATACCGTCGCGTGTGCGGAGGCCCCTACGCAACTCAGCGTGGAGGAAAGAGAGCGCCGGGATCACTTTGAGAAAATGCTGACCGATTACGTCAAGACACATCTGATCAGTGCCATTGCCGCAGGCGATGATGAAGCCCTACAGCGATTTATGGAAACCGAACACCAGCGCATGTTCTCCGGGATCGCCCCGCCCAAACATGCCGATTAATTTTCAACCTTTAACTTTCAACCTTCAACTTTGACCCTGTAACCATTGCCGAGGGAACCATGAATCAAGCAGCGAAATCATTCTGGGCAGGCGTGCGCGCCGAATTTCCGCTGTTGATCGGCGTCTTCCCTTTTGGGCTAATCTACGGCGCGCTGGCGCTCGGCGCGGGGCTTGCGCCGCTGGAGGCGCAGATGATGTCGTCCATCGTTTTCGCGGGATCGGCCCAGTTCATCACCGCGCAGTTGGTGGGCGATGCTGCGCCGGGACTCATCATCGTGCTGACGATTGCCGTCGTCAACCTGCGGCACATGCTGTACAGCGCCGCCGTCGCGCCCTATCTCAAACATCTGCCACGACGCTGGAAAACGGTGTTGGCCTACCTCCTGACCGACGAGGCGTATGCCGCGGTCGGCCTGCATTACGAGAGCAACGGGCTGACATCGACGGGGCACTGGTTCTTTCTCGGCGCAGGTCTGGCACTGTGGACCACGTGGCAAGTTAGCTGTGCATTGGGCATATTCCTCGGCGCGGCGCTGCCATCTGCGTGGCCGCTCGACTTCGCGCTGCCGCTCACGTTTATCGCGATGGTGATGCCACTGCTCAAAGACAAACCGATGCTGGCCGCGGCGTTATCGGCGGGGGCAGTGGCCTTGCTGACCCAGGGATTGCCGTTCAAACTCGGACTCATCCTGGCGGCGTTGGTCGGCATTGTCACCGGCACGTATTTGGAGAGCCGTCGATGAATATCTGGTTGGTGATGCTCTTGGGCGGCGCACTGACGTTCGGGATGCGGCTGTCGTTCATCTACTTGTTCGGGCGCTTCGAAATTCCGGTGATGGTGAAGCGTGCGCTCAGATTCGTCCCGCCGGCAGTGTTATCTGCGATCATCGCCCCTGGGCTGTTTATGCCAGACAATACGCTGGACTTGAGCTTGAGCAATGTTCATCTGATGGCGGGAGTCGTTGCCATTCTCGTTGCCTGGCGGACGAAGAACACGTTGTTGACGATTATAGCGGGGATGATCACGTTATTGGCTTTAAGGTAGCTGACCGGACTATTTGGCATCCTTTAGACAGCATCAGAGCTTTATGAGAGTCGCAAAGCTGATAGCTGAAAGCTGACGGCTGAACGCTTACCGTAATTCGCGATTCGTTAAGGGGGGATTCATGACCACAGTCAAAGTTTCTCACGTCAGCAAATCTTTCGGTGAGGTCAAGGCCGTTCAGGATGTCTCGTTCGAGGTGTATCCGGGCGAGGTGTTCGGCCTGCTCGGGCCAAACGGGGCGGGCAAAACGACGACGATCCGCATGATGCTGGATATTTTCCGGCCCGACCATGGTGAGATCACCATCTTCGACGGCAAGCTGACCGAGGACAAAAAGAACCGCATCGGCTACATGCCGGAAGAACGCGGGCTGTACAAAGACCTGAAGTTGGAGCCGACGCTGCTGTTTTTGGCAACATTGAAGGGCATCGACGAGGCAACGGCAAAGGCGCGCCTGGAACCCTGGCTGGAGCGTTTCGATCTGACCGGCTTCCGGCAGCAGAAGGTGCAAAACCTCAGCAAAGGCATGCAGCAAAAAGCGCAACTCATCGCCACGTTGCTCCACGATCCAGAACTGCTGGTCGTCGACGAGCCGTTTGCGGGACTGGACCCGGTGAACACGCGCCTGGTGAAGGACATCATCGAGGAACTGCGGCAGCAGGGCAAGACGATCATCATGTCGGCCCACCAGATGCACCAGGTGGAGGAGCTGTGCAATCGCATCCTCCTCATCGACCACGGGCGCAATGTCCTCTACGGTGAAGTGGCTCAGATCAAGCGTGACTTCGCCGGAAACGCACTGACCATCGAAGGACAGGGGGATTTCACCAATCTGCCCGGTGTGCTGGAAGCCCGCCGTCACAACGGGACGTGGAACCTGACGTTGGATACCGGTGTGGATTCGCAGGACGTGCTGCGAGCGATTATGCGCCAGGACAACGTCAAGCTGGAGCGCTTTGAGATCGCCGAGCCGTCGCTCGAAGACATCTTCGTCACCGTCGTGCAGCGCGCCGGACACGAGGAGGCGGCGAATGCGTAACTTCTGGCTGATCGCTAAACACGAGTATTTGAAGATCGTCCGGCAAAAATCGTTTCTAATTGGCACGCTCGGCATACCGGTGTTGATTATCGTGGTGATGGGGGTGAGCATTCTGGTGGCGCTGGGCCAGCGTGGGAATCTGCCACTCGGCTACATGGATCACACGGGCATCCTAAACGAATCCGTGACGCTGTCCGTGCCTGACAGAGGCAAGCCACCGGTCGCCATTCGCGCCTTCGCCGATGAGACCGCCGCCCAGACTGCCCTGGAAGTCAACACCATTCAGGCGTACTACGTCGTGCCTGCCGATTACGTACAATCTGGACGCGTCCAGCTTTTCTTCCTCAAGAAACGGCCCGGCGAAATGGCGCAGGAGGACTTCGCGGATTTTCTGCGGGCCAACCTGCTCGCCGATCACCCCGCCGACGTCCAGCAACGGATGTTGGAAGGTTCGGATGTGACCTTCCGCTCCATCGATGGGAAGCGGGAGCTTAAAAGCGAGAATGTAGTCGGGTTCATCGTACCGTTCGTGGCGGCGTTTTTCTTCGTCTTTGCGGTGATGAACGCGGGCAGCTATATGCTCCAAGCCGTGACCGATGAGAAGGAGAATCGCACCATCGAGGTTCTCGTCACGTCCATCCGCCCCGAAGAGCTGATCGGCGGCAAGGCAGTGGGCCTGATGAGCGTTGGATTGACACAGTTGGGCATCTGGGTGCTCACCACCGTGATCGCGCTGCTCGTGGCTGCGCCATTCGTGCCGGAGGTACAGGGATTGCGCATCCCGTGGTCATTCCTCGTCGTCGCCGTGCTCTTTTTCGTGCCGGCCTACGCGCTGATCGCCGGCCTGATGACTGCCGTGGGCGGCATGGTCACCGATTTGCGCCAGGGCCAGCAGATCACGGGCATCCTCAACCTTTTCTTCACATTGCCCTTCTTCTTCGTCGCGCTGATCATGGCGAAGCCCAACAGCCCGCTGCTTATTGTCTTGACGCTGTTCCCGACAACAGCCTTTGTCACCATCACCATGCGCTGGGCAATGACGACGGTGCCACTGTGGCAACTGGGGTTGAGCTGGGCGCTGTTGGTCACGTCCGCCGTGGTGAGCGTATGGCTCGCGGCGCGCATCTTCCGCCTGGGGATGCTGCGCTACGGGCAGAACTTGAACGTCAAAACGATCCTCTTGTCGCTGCGCCGCAACGGACTGCGTGCGGAGCGATGATGAGCGAGGTGATATGATGCGTAACGTTATAATCGTCATCAAACATGAGATTCGCAACACGCTAGGTAAGCCTTCATTTTGGCTGACGACGTTCCTCTTGCCCGCCGTCATCATGGTCTTTTCCTTTGGCGCGCAATTTCTCAGCCGCAGCGCCTTTGAGACAGAGGAGGATGTGTTATCCGGGCAGGGGGAGACCGGTGCAGTAGCTGTGGGGTACGTCGATTATGCAGGGCTGATCAAGGCGCTGCCGCCCGAGATTCCCGCGACGTTGGTGCAGGCGTTCCCCGACGAAGAGACTGCGCAGGCGGCCCTGGTGGACGGACAACTGCGCGAGTTTTACGTGATCCCGGCGGATTACGTGGCGACCGGCAAACTGGTGGCAGTGGAGAAAGAGTTCGCTCCATTGGGCAACCTCGGCACAATCGACATCCTCCGCTACATTGTGAGTTACAACCTGGTGGGTGATGCCGTTTTAGCCCGCCGGATCGCCACGCCCCTCTTCAGCGTGGAAACGACCGCCGTCGAAGCGCCGGATTCGAACGCCAATCAAGACTACGGGACACGCTTCATCGTCGGTTACGGTGTGCTCTTCATCTTCTTCTTCGTGCTGACGATGAGCAGCGGCTTTATGCTGCGCAGCGTCTCACGGGAGAAGGAGAACCAGACGGTGGAAGTGCTGCTGGTGAGCCTGCGTCCGCGCGATCTGATGCTGGGGAAAGTCCTCGGCCTGGGCGTGGTGGCGCTGCTGCAGATGGCAATCTGGCTGGGCGGCAGCTATCTGACACTGAATCGCGGCGGCTCGGCGCTGGCATCATTCGGCATCTTCATTGAAAGTATCACACTGCCGAAAGGATTTGTGGTGTGGGGCTTGCTTTACTTTGTGCTCGGTTACATCCTCTACGCTTCGCTGCTGGGCGCTATCGGCGCACTGGCGCCGAACACTCGCGAGACCGGGCAATTTACCTTCCTCGCTATGCTGCCGTTAATGCTGCCTTTGTGGCTCAGCTCCGCCTTTGCCCAAGCACCGAATGACCTGCTGGCGACGATCATGAGCCTCTTCCCGCTGACCGCGCCCACATCGATGTTGCCGCGCCTGGCGGTGGGCGGCGTGCCATTCTGGCAACCCCTGGTGGGGCTGGTGGCATTGGCCGCGACGACATACCTCTTCGTCCTGATCGCCGCGCGCTTCTTCCGCGCCGACACGCTGCTTTCCAGCGCGAGCATGAGCTGGGCGCGGGTGATGGAGGAATTCAGGAAAGGGAGTAAGAAGTAAGAAGTAAGAAGTATGGAGCATGGGTTGGGGTAGGGAGTCGGGATTTGGTCAATCTCGCTCCCTACTTCGTACTCCATACTCCCTACTTCAAAATATAATACGTCCCCCGCTTCTCCCCAATCTTGAGCAGTACACCGCGCTCGACCATATCTGCCAGATCAAGGCGCAGCGTTTCGGCGGTCACGTCGGGACAGAGCGCCTGGTAGTCGCGGTTGGTGATGCGCTCGTTCTTTTGCAGGTAGGTCAGCGCCTTGGCCTGGCGCTCGTTCGTCGTCAGATCGACGGCAACGGGTGCGATGGGCTGGCGCTGATGCACATTCTCGAAAACGACGGTGAACGCGTAATCCAGCGCGCGGAACTGCGGCGGCGGATGTCCGGCGTTCACCATGTCCTGGATCATCAGGTCCACACCCAGCCCCAGCTCCTCGATGTAGCCCCATTGAAACAACCCGTTGACGATGCGCGGGTTGCGCGAGAAGTGTTCATCCACGATGTTGTCGATGGTGATAAAGCCGGGCAATCCACCCGGACTGGAAATCTCCAACCGGTCGGCGAACATGCGCACCTCGATGGCGCGCCCGCGCACGCGATAGTCGCGATGCGCCACGGCGTTGACCAGCGCCTCGCGGATGGCGGTCGGCGGATACTGCCACTGTTCTTTGCGTTCCAGACCGCGCACCACCGCGCCCACACGGATTTCGTCCTGGAGGATGTCCCACGCGCGCTGGATGATGTGCGCCAGCGGACCGCTGAACTCCACGCGTCGCCCGTAGCCGGGATCGTCGCCTTCCCGATGAACCTGCGTGCCATCGAAACGCACAAACGTTAATCCGCTGCGGGGGATGAACGCCTGTGGATTCTTGCCAAAGAGGAGGATGCCCGCCACAGTCGGTACGCCAGCAGCTGGCGTGCCAGTTCCTGGCGTGCCTCCAGGGAGCAGCCATCCCATTTCCACGAGCACGTCGTCAAGCGGGCGGCTCAACGGGCGTCCCTGGCGCTTTTCCCACATCTCGACGAATTCGCGCAGCGTGTCGTCGTCAAAATCGTCGCGGGTTGCGCCGGGGACCGGTTCGGCTTCGTATTCCCCCGTGGAGCGGCTGGCGACGATCTGCTGCAACTGCGCGCCGGAAAGCGCGCGGTTTTCCACGCCCGCCCGCACCAGCACCCGACCGTCGTGCAGCGTGTGCAATTCGGTGCTGCGCTGCACGCGCCCCACGAAGACAAACGCCCCGCCGGTCTCGACCTGCTCCCAATGCACGGGAACCGGCGGACGGCAGAGCCGCTCGGCCTGCTGTACGACTTCCCCGAACTCGTCGGGATAGAGGTCGCCGGTGGGCGTGCCAGGAGCCGGCGCGCCATCTTCGGCAGTGTCGCTGTCGTCGGCGACGCCGACATAGAGCGTGCCGCCGTCGGCGTTGGCGAACGCCACCAGCGTTTCAGCCAGCAGTTCGGCATCTGCCGTGGGCAGCAGCGCCGTCAATTGACCGGAGCGAGGCCGGATTGTGTCGCGCATATCGACGCTCCTTTGTTTGGTAGGGATTGGTAATCGGTAATCGGTGATTGGGTGTCGGAAACTAGCATGTGGCCTAATCCTTAGTTACCAGTTACCAACCTCAACCTCCAGTTACTAATCCCCAATTACCGGTTCCGTATCGCCATTGCCGTTATTCGCGCTGCCGTTGGGCGTGCCACCGCTGGGCAGCCGCGCGAGGGTGGCGACACGGTCACCGTTCTTCAGGTCCATCATCTGCACGCCGCGCGAATAGCGTCCCATCTTGGGAATCTTATCCACGCGGGTGCGCAGCACGATACCGCTTTCCGACATCAGCGTGACCTCGTCGTCATCCTGCACCACGCGACCATCCACGACGGGGCCGGTGATGTTGTTGACACGGAAAGCAATCACGCCCTTGCCGCCGCGTCCCTGTGTGCGGAACTCGTCCAGCGCAGTGCAGCGCCCGTACCCCTTCAGCGAAGTCAGGAAAAGTGACCCATTCGATTCCACCACCTCGGCGACGGTCAAACGGTCTCCCTTGTCCATACGGATGGCGATCACGCCGGCTGCCGTGCGGCCCATCGGGCGGACATCCTGCTCGTGGAAGCGCAACCCCTGTCCCTGCTCCGTCACCAGGATGAGATCGTCGTTGCCTTGCGTGAGGCGTACCCAACCCAACTCGTCGCCATCGTTGAGCGAGATGGCAATGAGGCCGCTGGGGCGCACCGCGCTAAACTCCGAGAGGGCGACGCGCTTGATACGACCCAGCCGCGTGATCATCGACAGATAACGTGCACCGCCAGTAAGCGATTCGCCAGCGGAAAGCGGTTCATCCCCTGAGGCCAGCGCATCGTCGTCCGGCACGTCATCGAGGCTCAACGTGTCGCCGCTGGCCGGTGCATCCCCAAAACTCGACACGGGCACGACAGCGGTGACGCGCTCCTCGGCTCCCACCGCCAGGATACCGGCGATCAGCGAGCCTTTGGCCGTGCGCCCGGCGTCGGGGATCTGGTAGACCTTCTCCTGGTAGACCTTCCCTTTGTCGGTGAAGAAGAGCAGCGTGTCGTGGCTGTAGGCCGAAAGCAGTGTGGTGATCTCGTCCTCGTCGCCGGTCGCCATACCGATGACGCCGCGCCCGCCGCGTCCCTGGGCGCGGAAGGTTGTCCAGGGCATGCGCTTGATGTAGCCGCGCTGCGTGATGGCGATCAACACATCCTCTTCCTCGACCAGGTCTTCCTCATCGAGGGAGGCGTCCGCGTTGGGGCGGATGGCCGTGCGGCGCGGGTCGGCGTAGTGCTCGCGCAGCTCGAGTAAGTCCTGGCGGATGACTTCGCGCTGTTGCAGCGGCGAGGCCAGCAGCCCTTCAAGATAGGAAATCGTCTTGAGCAGCTCGGCGTATTCCTCTTCGAGCTTCTGGCGTTCCAACCCGGTGAGGCGACGCAGTTGCATATCGAGGATTGCCTGCGCCTGCACCTCGGTCAGTCCGAAATTCGCCATCAACCGGTCGCGGGCCATGTCCACATCCGGCGATTCACGGATCGTCTTGATGATCGCGTCCAGGTGATCCAGGGCAATGAGCAGCCCTTCGACGATGTGCGCGCGAGCCTGCGCTTTGTTCAGATCAAACTGCGTGCGGCGCACCAATACTTCGACGCGGTGGTCGAGAAAGACCTGGAGCAAACGCCGCAGCGGCAGCACGCGCGGGACGCCATCCACCAGCGCCAGCAGTTGGATGCCAAAAGTGGATTGCATCGGCGTGTGTTTGTAGAGGCGGTTGAGCGCCTTCTGCGGCTGTGCGCCGCGCTTCAGTTCAATGACGATGCTCATCCCGCGTTTGTCTGATTCGTCACGCAGATCACTGATTTCCTCCAGCTTGCCCTCGCGGACGAGCGTAGCGATGCGTTCGAGCAGGCTCGATTTGTTGAGTTGGTAGGGAATCTCGGTGACGACCAGGCGGAAGCGCCCGCCGCGCATCTCCTCAACGTTGGCGACGGCACGCACGACGGCCTTGCCACGTCCGGTGGCATACGCTTTGATAATCGGTTCTTGTCCCAAAATTTGTCCGCCGGTGGGGAAGTCCGGCCCCTTGACATACTCCATCAGCTCTTCAACGCCGATTTCCTCGCGGCGATCCCAGTTATCAAGAATGTGCACCAGTGCATCCACGATCTCACCCAGGTTGTGCGGCGGGATGCTGGTCGCCATCCCCACCGCGATGCCCGACGCCCCGTTGACAAGCAGGTTGGGCAAGCGCGCGGGCAGGACAGACGGCTCTTGCAGGCTGCCGTCGAAGTTGTCCACCCATTCGACGGTGTCCTTCTCGATGTCGTTGAGCAGCTCCATCGCAATGTACGAGAGACGCGCCTCGGTATACCGCATCGCGGCAGGCGAATCGCCGTCGATGGAGCCGAAGTTGCCCTGCCCATCGACCAGCATATAGCGCACGGAGAAATCCTGCGCCAGGCGCGCCATCGCCTCGTAGACGGCGGAGTCGCCGTGGGGGTGATACTTACCGAGCACTTCACCGACGATGCGGGCGGATTTCTTGTACGGCGTGGTGGGGCGCACGCCCATATCGTGCATCGCATACAGGATGCGGCGCTGCACGGGTTTGAGGCCATCGCGCGCGTCGGGCAGCGCCCGCGCCACAATCACGCTCATCGCGTAATCGAGATACGCCGTGCGCATCTCGTGTTGAATGTCTACTGTCTTGACGATTCCAATCTCATTTTCTGTGCTCAACAAGCTTGTTCCTCCACAGGTTCAACCTTGTGGGATGGTGATGGTTGCCCCACAAGCGCCATGAATTTAACGAAGATGTGCCAAATTCATGGAATTTGTGACAGACGATCAGGAAACGTGAGGGTTTCCAAAGAAATATTATACCCCAAAAAGGGGAGAGGGCGAACGCTCCGCTATGAAGTACAAGCCCCTGGTGAATAACCGGGAAAACACAAGATTGCTTTGGACAGGGGGACATAGCGTTTCTGGAAAGCACAACCATGGTCAGATGCCCATTCACCCTTTTGTGAAAATATGGTAAACTATTAACGGAATCCGAACAATGGCTTATTGACATCCCCAAGGGTTGTGCTAAACTGAACTTGAGGTGTATGACTGAGGAGGCAAGCTATGGCAGAACGAAATCCACAATCCACCCTCGCAGAAGCGCAGAAAGACGCTGCGCCTGCACAAGAGAAACTCAAGGTCGTTTGTATCGAGGACGAACCCGAAATGATTGAATTGATTCGCCTGATCTTGGGGCGACGCAATTTTGAGCTGATTGGCGCTGTAGGCGGGCGCGAAGGCCTGGAGGTCGTGCGCAAAATCAAGCCAAAGCTGGTGTTGCTCGATCTGATGATGCCGGATATCGACGGTTGGGAAGTCTACCAACAGATGAAGGCGGACGAAGAATTGAGCCACATCCCGGTCATTGTGGTCACGGCCAAAGCGCAGAGCATCGACAAGGTCCTCGGTCTGCACATCGCCAAAGTTGACGATTATGTGACCAAGCCTTTTGGTCCGCAAGAACTGCTCGCCAACGTCAACAAAGTATTGGGCACAAAACTATAATAGCTGGCCGCTTTTAACGTCATAGTGCAAGGCTGTCTGCTTTACACCCTTGGGTAAGACTGGCATAGACGTTCCGAGCGCTGGGCTGTTGCAGGCCCGGCGCTCCGATTTCTCGAAAGGAAGCTGCGTGTTGGGAAGTGGGGAACAATATGGCGGAACGCACGAAGATCGTTTACATCGAAGATGACCAGGATATGATTGACCTCGTCGGCGTCATCTTGAGCCGTGATAATTTTGAGATCGTTGGTGTGCGTGAAGGACAAAAAGCGTTGGAGACGATTCGCCAGGTCAAACCGGCGCTCGTTCTGCTTGATCTGATGTTGCCCGACATGGGCGGGTGGGAAGTCTACCAGGCCATAAAACAGGAGCTGACCATGCGCGATATTCGGTCATCGTCATTACCGCGCGCGGCGCCCCCATCGACAAGGTGTTCGGTGAGCATGTTGCCAAAGTACAGGTGTACCTCGTCAAACCATTTGGTACCCACGAACTCCGGGACAATGTAAAACGTGTGTTGGGAATGGAGAGTTAGGCGCGGCGCCTGATTCGCAATCGATCCCTCAGGAGAGTCTCCATGCCCACAGCGAGCTTGTTGGCGATTGGCAATGAGCTGCTCAACGGTGTCGTCCGCGACGCCAACCTCTTCGCGTTGAGCCAATACCTCACGCAGATGGGGTTTAGCGTAGACTATGCGGCCATGGTTCGCGATGACCCGACTAAAATCGCACATGGGCTTTTGTTTCTCCTCGCCCAGCAGCCGGATGTATTGCTGTGCAGTGGCGGTCTCGGCCCCACCGAAGATGACCTGACGTTGTCCGCGTTGGCGGAAGCATTGCAATTACCACTTGCCCTCAACAGCACGGCAGCGGACCTCGTCGAGAACCACTACGATCGTCTGTTGACGCAACACTATCTTACACAGCGAGGACCGACATTCGCGCGAATAAAGATGGCGATGTTGCCCCTTGGCGCCACACCCCTTCCCAATCCGGTGGGGACCGCGCCTGGCGTCAAGCTTGAGCATCAGGGGACCGTGATCTACGTCCTGCCCGGCGTGCCCGCGGAATTGGAAGCGATCTTCGCCGCTTCGATTGCGCCGGAACTGCTGCACCGTTTCAACCCGGGGACGTGGGCCGAGCATACACTGCTCGTCCACTGTGACGACGAGGCCGACCTTGCCATTCCTTTACGTGACGTTGCCCGGCGCCATCCCGACGTCTATCTCAAATCCCTGGCCAAGCCGTTTCCCGCGGCCAGTGTTGAAGGCCTGCAGGTGATCGCCGGGGCGCTGGCCTCGACCGCTGCCGAGGCGCATGCCGCCGCTCAAGCCACGCTGGATGACCTGCGCCGCACAGCAGAAGCCGCCGGCCTGTCAGTCGGTGAGATCCATGCCTCAACGGATTGACCAGATTTCAGCGGACTTTAGACGCTAGACTTTCAACTTTGGACTATTCCCAGGAGGTGTCTTTATGGACTTAAAATTGGCCGTCGTTCCTATTGAAAAGCCGGAACCGATCAACTTCATCTTGGGGCAATCCCACTTTATCAAAACAGTGGAAGACCTGCACGAGGCGCTCGTCACCGCTATCCCTGGCATCAAATTCGGCCTCGCTTTCTGCGAGGCATCGGGTAAATCGCTGGTGCGCTGGTCCGGCACCGACGATGCCATGCTCGAATTGGCGCGCACCAACGCGCTGGCGCTGAGCGCAGGGCACAGCTTCATTATTTTCCTGGGCGAGGGTTTCTATCCGGTCAACGTGCTCAACACCGTCAAAATGGTCCCGGAAGTTGTGCATATTTTCTGTGCAACGGCTAATCCCACCCAGGTCATCGTCGCCGAGACCGAACTAGGGCGTGGCATCCTGGGCGTCATCGACGGAATGTTGACGCAAGGGATCGAGGGAGAAGAGGACATCGCCTGGCGCAAGGGCTTCTTGCGGATGATCGGCTACAAGCTCTGACCCAACACTGCACGCTATGCCATCCACCCGGGTACCAGCGACGCGCTGGCTGGAATTGGTCAAACGGGATCCGGTCCCCTGGCTTCTGGATCCCGCGAATCCTTCTGCGCGCTTGCTGACGTTGCGCCACCTGTTCAAGAGAGCTGAGGCTACCTTGCACGAGGAGAACGCGCGGCTGCTGGCCTGGTCGCCCATTGCCTTACTACGAGAACACTGGAACCACGTCAACTTCTGGGGCCGCGAACACGATCCGTATTTCGGCGGCGCGCTAGGCAATTTTGGCACGTTGTATCTGTTCACACAGATCGGCGCGTCGCGCTTCCCAGAAGCCGAACCGGCGTGCGAGAACCTGCTCAACCAGGGGCGCGGTGAGGATGGGCGTTTTGCCACCGCCCGCGCCGCCATCGGCGGCGATAGCGTGCCGTGGCTCTGTTATACCGGCATGGCGTTGCAGATCATGTGGCGCTTCGGCTATGGGAACGATCTGCGCGCGCGTTCGGCCCTGGCGGCGTTGCTCCACGCCGTTCTCTTGCGCCCGGAACAGTTGGCTTGCCCGATCGCCAACGGCGCCTGTGCGCATGGACTGGTCAAAGCATTGGCCGCGCTGGTCAGTATGCCCGCCGAACAGCGCGGCGCAGACGAAGAAGCCGCGATCGCGGTGTTGGGTGAATCCCTCATCAATCATCTCTTCGATTTTAGCGGGTGCGACGCGGACTGGCTCCAGCCCACGTTCCCGCGCTATTATCGCTCCGACATCGTCGAGCTGTGCCGTGTGGTGGCGCAGACGGACTTCCGCACGCATCCCCGTTTCCAGGGGTGGCTCTACTTGTTGCTCTCGCTCAAGACCGAGGAAGGCCGCTGGAACAAAGCGCGTCCAACCCCCGTGTTGTTCGAAGAACGCCTGCATCATCCCAGCCGCTGGCTCACGTTCGAGGCCATCCACGCTCTAACGCTGACTTATGGGGATACCATCTATGCGCCCTGAGGACCAACTGAATGCCGGTGTGCGCTACACCGTCATCCCGCGCGTGCTGGTGTTTTTGACACGCGGCGACGAGGTACTGCTGTTGCACGGCGCGCCGGACAAGAAGCTGTGGGCCGGGAAGTATAACGGTCTGGGCGGGCACATTGAGCCGGGGGAAACACCACATCGAGCAGCCATACGCGAGGTTGAGGAAGAAGCCGGGCTGACGTTGACGGCGCTGACGCTGCGCGCCATCGTCCACGTGACGCTGGCCTCTGCGCCCGGCGTGCTCTTTTTCGTCTTTACCGGCGCGGCGCCGCCGGGCGAACTCCACGCCTCGACCGAGGGCGCGCCGGTCTGGGTCGCGCGTTCAGATATCGCCAAACTCCCCCTGGTCGAAGATCTGCCGGAACTGCTCCCGCGCGTCCTGGAACCCGGACCGTTGATCTACGGCCATTACACCTTCTCCGCCGATGGGCTGCGAATGACTTTTGAATCGCCCGCAAATTCGCGCATGCCTAACGTGGCAGCGCGCGCCTCCTCCTCGGCAAATTCGCGCAGCGTCGCCGGAAAGCGCCCGTGTAACGGTGAGAGTTGAGCGCCCAGGCGCACGGACACGGTCAGTAACCACGCCAATGGCCGGCCGAGGCCACTCAAGCGCGCCGCGCGCGCCAGTTCGACGATGCTGCCGTCATCCCACCCGCCCAACAGCGCGGTGAAAAAGCCATACACTGCCAGTCCCCCGATCAGCCCGCCGAGTAACAGTGTGACGCTGGCCGGAATCGTTGGCGTCCACGCCCATTCGCCCACGACCCGCAAGAGACCGTGGAGCGCCGCCGCAGCGCCGACGGGCGCGACGAACGTCCGCCACACGTAGACGCGTGTCCGCCCGGTCGCTCGCCCGACGAACCACCAGCTCGCCAGGCCGCGCAACATCAACGCGCCGGCAAAAGCAATCGGCAATCCTACCATGCCGTAAGGTGGAACCAACACGGCCAACAGGCCCACACGCGCTGCCTGCTCGCCGATGGTCAGCCACGAGACCGTCGCCGGTCGACCCAGCGCGATCAAAATCTGGTTGGCGGACCAGGCTAACCATTGAAACACCCCCCACAGTAGAACCGGCAGCATCCAATGGACGACTTCCACCACCGACGGGCCGATCGTACCGAGGATGACACGATCTCCTACGGCGTACAGCACGGTGAACAGGAACAGGCTGAACCACAGCCCATAATGGACGCTCTGGCTGACGTAATAGCGCAGCAATCGCTCGTATCCCTGGATATGCGCCTCGACGATGGCGGGCAGCAGGCCGGTGTACAGACCGATTTGCAGAACCTCAAACACAGCCGCGAAGGCGGTCACCAACGTCCACGCGTTATGCAAGACGCTGTAACCGGGGAACAAGCGGGGCAGGAGCAGCGCCTGGACGAAAGCGCCCAACGGGACAGCGACCGCGCCGAACGCCAAACGCCCGCCAAAGTTCATCATGCGCCCTGTGATGTGCCGATCGAACGCCGGCAACAGCAGCGCGCGCAGCGCGTAGCCCAGATGTTTATACAGTCCCAGGCCGATCACGAAGGCCAACAGTTCGGTCAAATATAGCCCCAGACCCAACCCCAGTATCCCACCCATACTTTCGCCGAGCGCCGGTTGGGTCGCCCCCCACTGCCGCATCATTCGCACGGCCCAGCCCTGGATTAGAACGGTTCCCCCCACCATCGCCAGTGACAGGTATTGGTCGTAATCGAGCCGCTGTACGGCGCGGAAGAAAAACCGGAAGCACTGGAAGAAGCCAGGGAACTGGATCACTGCGTGCGCCACCAGGAAAAATGCGAGGTACGCCTGCGTGGTGCCAGGCAGGATGAAGGCGGCGACAACAGCAGCAAGACCGAGTTGCACTGCGCCGCTGAGGAGTTGCCACCATAGGGAGTACTGAAAGTAGCGGAAGGCTTCGTGTGGGTAGCGGATGCGCAGCGTGGCGAAGTAGTAGACTGCCGCGATGCCGGTGCCCATGTCCAAAAGCAAGCCCAGCGTGCTCAGCCCAAGCCCCAGAATTTCCCAGGTGCGCAATGTTTGCGCCCAGGGGATTAACTCGCAGGGCAGCACGTCGCCCCGGTACGCAACTATGGGAATCAGCAGCAGAAAGTAGGGCAACAGCAATGTCAGCAGCCCGCCTAACGGGCGGTGGAATCCGACCTGCTCCCAATCACTATGGCGCGAGGATTCACGCTGCGATTCTCTGCGGGACCGGACGCGAATCTCGTTCCAAAGTTCTGGATGCATAAACAGCCGCCGTCGCGCCAGGTAAAGCGCCCACGCAGCGATGAACATGGCCGCGCCGCCGCCACCGATGATGCCCCATCGAACCTGGCCCTGGGGGACGGGGGAGAGGGGATAATTGGCGAAAGCCAGAATGCGCGGCGCATCAGCCGCTTCGAGGATCAGGCGATAGATCAGATAGCGAAAATAGGGCCAGCTTTGCCACTCAGAGTTGGATGGATGCGCAAGCCACCCGCCGACGACAAAAGATTGTGCGCGCTCACGCCCCCGAACGCGCTCAATGACCGGCTCACGCGCGCTGGTGATGATGATCGGCCGTAGCAGATTGGGGTTCGAGATGACGGTGCGCGCCTGGATAGCCGGCGCAGCGCTCCACGTGATGGTACGTTGGAGCGCGTCGTCGGGGTCGCCAGTTTGGACGGCTAGTGCGGCGCGCGATTGCGTCATACCGAACGTACCCGCGCCCAACAGCACGCTCAAATCTTCAGCGCTTTTGGGGAACTGCGGGCCGCAAAAGATCACCAGCCCGATGTCGCTGCGTTGCACTATACCGCTTAATAATTCCAGGGTCTCTGCGTCGCGCGGCAGAAAGTCGTTGAACACCAACACCTGAGCCAGTTCCGGCTGATCCACCCGCACAATGTAAGGTTCCGCCAGGTTGATAGCCTCGGCGATGGTATCTTCGAGGCCTACGTAGTAGACACCCACCGGCGCAGTGGGCGTCTGCGCGCGGGCGGTGCTGCCGCTGAGAGAAATCAGCAGCGCCAGCGCCACGAAAAGCCACCCCAGGCGCGAACACCCGACGCGCGACCGCATCCGCGCGCCGGTGCGTTGTGGCAGGCAGCTCTCACGTGGCTTCATTTCCGGTGTTCTGCTAACCTTGCGAACGAACTATGCAGGACCTTCGCGAGGTTTTTCGGGCTGTTCCAGTGGCGGCAAATCCTCCGGTTTTTGCAGTCCAAACTGCTGCAGGAACTCGAACGTCGTCCCATAGAGGATAGGGCGCCCGACCGTCTCGGCGCGGCCTGCTTCCTCGATCAGACCGGCATTCAGCAAGGTACGCAGCACACTGTCGGAGCTGACGCCGCGAATGGCCTCGATCTGCGGGCGCGTGATCGGTTGGGCGTAGCCCACAATCGCCAGCGTCTCCAACGCCGCCTGCGAAAGGTGCAGGCGCACTTCCAAACCGAGCAGTTTCTCGACGTGCGATGCAGCTTCGGGCGCGGAGACGATTTGCAGGCGTTTCTTGCTGTGCTGTATCCGCAAGCCCGTCGTGGCGAGACGGGCTTCCAGTGTGGCGAGGGCAGCCTCAGCCTCTTCGAGCGAAAGGCCCGCCGCCTCGGCCAGCATTTCCAGCGGCAACGGCTGCGGGGCGACGAAGAGGAGCGCCTCGAGACGCGCATCCGGCGCGAGCGTTGTCGTTTCGCTCACCTTCGGCGATCCTCTGCAGTGGGAAGGGGCGGCGGTCCAGCCCATTCCTGCGCCGGTGGAACTTCGATGGGCTTTTCCGGCGGAACCTGGCGCGGCATTTCTGGGGCCGGTTTCTCCGGCTTGGGCTGCGGTTTCTTCACCACAGGTGTGGGACTGGCCGCAACTTTGATCCGCACCTCTGGCTGACCGTAGACTTGCAGACCCAGGCTATCGGTCAACACCGTCTTCACCGCCTCCATCAATTGCGTTGCCAGGTCAGGGACATCACTGCCGGCGGCAACCTCGACATCGACGACGGCCCGCACTTTGTCGCCTTTCGCGTTGATTTTGGGAGAGACTTTGAGCACACCGGGGATCGGGTCAAGCTTATAAGTGACCTGCTGCGTGATGCTGTCCGTGCTGATGGTGGCCATGCCGCCGGTCACCTGCTGCACGCGGATGAATCGCCGGTGCTCAGGACGCACTTCCAGGAAGATCAGAAGTAGAATGACGATGTTCAGGAACAATGCCAGCAACACGCCCAGAACCAACCGCAAGGCCGGCTGCACGCCGTTGAAGTACCGGCCTAAATCGACCAGCCATTGCCCAACATTGGTGAGAATGATGTGGGGCAAGACGCAAACGGCGGTGAGCAACGCCATCAGGGCCAAGAGCGCCACGACAATGATAACACGGTTAATTGTACTCATCTTTTACCCTCCTCAGAAAAATAGTTGCCGGTTACAGATTGCAAATTGTAAGAAATGTAGTACCCCATTTTAGCTTCGATTCACGAATTTGCCACCGGCGAACGCAGTCTAAAACTCGATCCACACTTCATCCATGTAGTCGCGCAGGGTCGTTTCGAGCAAAGTCGGCACGTCGATCTCGTCCTCAACGCGCTGGACTTCCTCTGGACTGGCCCAGGTCGCCGGATTGCGCGCGTGGATAGAACAGGGATCTTTGTATGGCTGAATCGAAAGATCGTAGGTGCCGATCTCCTGCGCAGCAGCGACGATTTCGGCTTTGTCGTAGCCGATGAGCGGGCGCAAAATGGGCAGCGTCGTCGCCTGGCTGATCAGGTTGATGTTCGGCAACGTTTGCGATGCCACTTGCCCGATGCTCTCTCCTGTCACCAGCGCCAGGGCTTTGCGGTGCAGCGCCAGCCGCTCAGCAGCGCGCATGATGAAGCGGCGGAAGACGACCGTAGCGGCGCGCGTGTTGATGTCTGCCATCGCCGCTTCGAAAGGCGCAGCGGAGATCAAGTACAGCGGTGCCGCGAGGTAATGAGGCGCCAGTACCGCGCGCGCCATGTCCACGATCTTGGACACGCGCGCCAGTTCGGCATTCGGCAGCAGATGAAAGTGCAGGAGGTCGAGGGTACAGCCGCGCTTCAACATCATGTGCGCCGCCACGGGCGAGTCGATACCGCCGGAAAACAAGGTCAGCACGCGACCACTCACGCCTACCGGTAACCCACCCGCCCCCGGCAGCCGCCGCACGAAGCAGTAAGCCGCATCCTCATAAATCTGAATGTTGACCGTCACATCTGGATTTTTGAGTTTAACCGGTGCGCCGGTCTGCGCCACGATGCGCGCCCCGATTTCTCGATCCATGTCCTGGGAGAAGATCGGGAATTGCTTGTCGCCGCGCGTGGTGTCCACTTTGAACGTCGTGGCAGATGTCACCACACCCTCAGCGAGCCGCAATGCAGCCTGGCTGATCGCCTCGAAGTCAGCGGGCGTGATGACCGTTGGAGCAAAGTAGGCGATGCCGAATACTTTGCTGAGCCGCGCTTCGATAACCTCAGCAGATAGGTCAGCGAACACTTTGACGAGGACGTGGCTGTGAAAGGGCGTTACTTCTGTTTCTTGTGCGTCGTGCAGCGCCGCGCGGATATTCTCGGCCAACTGGCGTATAAAGAAAACGCGGTTGCGACCCTTCAAGCCAAGCTCGCCAAAATGGACGATATACGTTTGCATAGATACTCCGTTGAGAATTTCGAGTTATGAATAACGAATTACGAAAGCTGACGTCTTCGTGATAAAATCGCCTTTTGGCACAGAATAACGGCGTGTGAGTGTCACACGCCGTCTGTGTCACGTGGTGGGGGAGGAGGCGTGGTTACGAACGCCGCCGCGTTATTCCCAATCCAATCGAGAAAACGCTGCCGAGCACAAAAAGCGCCAACGCGCCCCTCAGAGCGTGGGTGTCCTGCATACCGCTCAAGGGCAACACCCCGCCGGAACCCGGTACGCCCCGCGTGGGGTAGAGTCCCATGTAAACGTAGGTGACTTGCCCTGATTCTGGCACGTAGACCACGCGCTCTGCCGGCGTGGTAGCGACGTAGCCTTGAGGGACGTTGAACTTCACACGCCAACCGCCATTCGATAGTGGCGCCGGTCCAAAAGTTCCCGTCGCATACGTGTTGCCGACCTCATCCACGGTGCGGTTTTCCGAATAGTAGGTGTGGCTATATTCGCCATTGGAGACGGTGAAATAAACCCCTCCCAGGCCCTTCTCGTTGGCATCCATCTTGCCATTGCGATTGCTATCCACAAACGCCGCCCCGCGGATCGTGCCTTGATCTGGGCCATACGCATGTCCTGCGGCGATCGAGAAGGCGCTCACGATGCACAAAAGCAGGATGATGCCGCGTTGCATGTTTTTGGACCATGACACGCTTTGTTTGAACCGGTTGAACAGAGTTAGCGGATTCATTTTCTTTAACCCTCCTGATCGTCCTAGTCTTACTTTATTGTACAGCGGAAAATAGTGCTTTAACTCATACCGATCTCAGTAGTGCGTGACCACCTTCGTGCCCATCGGCGCCCAAGTGTAGAACCACTCCGCATCCGCCAGCGACAGATTGACGCAACCGTGACTCATCGGCGCGCCGAAGTTGGTGTGCCAGTATGCGCCGTGAATCGCATAACCCTTATGAAAATACATGATGTGGGGCACATTCGGCAGATAGTACCCCGGACCGGACATCGGTGCGGAGACGTATTTGGCGTAAACGTAGTATGTCCCGACGACCGTGGGCGTCCCCCACAACCCCGTCGAAGCCAACGCCCAGTATACCGCCGTCTGACCCTGATAAGCGGTGATCGTCTGCGCCGAGAGGTTCACGTCGATCCACTTTTCGCCGGATGCGCCATGGCCCTGAGCCGGCGCAGCAGCGGGCGCGGCGACCGGCGCGCTGCCGGGAGCAGGGATCTTCAGCCGTTGGCCCACGTAGACGATGTCGGAATACAATCCGTTAGCCGCTTTGAGCGCCGCCAGGGTGACATTGTGTCGCAGCGCAATCCGGAAAAGGTTGTCCCCTGCTTTCACCACATAGACACCATCTGAAACTGTTGCCGGTTCTTCCACCGGCGCTGATGTTTCCTCCGCAGGCGTTTCTGCTGGCAATGGTTCGTTGGTCGCGGGCGTCTCCGCCACCACCCCGGGGATGGTCAACCTCTGCCCGGCATAGACCCAGGCGTTCCACGCCAGCCCGTTAGCCGCTGCCAGTTGGCTCACCCGCAGGCCGTGCCGCGCGGCGATGGTCAGCAGCGTGTCGCCTGCCTTCACGGTGTAGCCGTTGCCCGTGGAGAGTGCAGCAGCCGGGGCCTGTGCGGGCGCGGCAGCCGCGCCGGGGATCACCAACTGCTGCCCCGTGTACAACCACGAGTTCAGCGTCAACCCGTTGGCCGAGGCCAGCGCGCTCACGCTGACATTGTAGCGCCGCGAGATGCTGTACAGCGTGTCACCCGGCCGGACAGTGTAACGTGACTCTGCGGCCAACGCTGAGGGTACAGCTGCGAAGAGGCTGAGCGCGAGGATCGTACAAAGTAAGAGATAAAGCCGCTTCATCGTCGTTCTCCTCATGCTACGTAACAAAGAATATTAAGACCTTTATATAATATATATTATAACAACTTTTTCTGTCAAAGGCAATAGCGGTCGATAAAAACGCGCCCGCTCTGTGTAGAGCGGGCGCGTGATGCCTGACTTAACGTGGCTCCCACTTCACTGCGTCCCAGGCGACGAGCCGGGAGCGCGTGGTCTCGAAGGTCACGTCGGCCAGAGAGACGTAGTCCTCGCCGGTGCCCCGGAAGCGATAGGTACCCAAAGACACCCACTGGTTGCTGTACGCCGATTGATCCACGATGCGCAGCGTGTAGCCATCGGCGTGGTTGATCCAGTAGCGCGCTTGCCCGGTGGTGGTAAAGCGATGCGGGATGTAGACGAAGACCTCGTACCGTCGCGCGGCCAGCGAGGGATACCAGCGCCCCCAGTTGTAGTTCGAGTTGGCATTGTAGTTGTTCGTCGTCCACGTGAGTGTATTGTTGTAGCCCTCCTTCTCGTAACGCCAGCCGGCAGCCGGACCGCCCTTGATGAAGCCGGCATCCCGATCATCCAGGATGACGGTCCCGGCAGGGGGCGGTGTGGGCGGTGGGGGTGTCGTCCCGCCGCCGCTCCACGCGAGCTTGGCGACAGCATAGCCGGCATTTTCGTAGTATTGCAACTCGATGGTCGCCGGGCCGTTGGGCAGGTAGAGATCGCCTGTGTATGTGCGCGCGGCTTGATCAACCCAGGCGTCTACAAGCAGGTGACCGTTCACCCACAGCCGCGCGCCGTCATCCACCGTGAGGGTGAAGTGGTACATCGCGGCGGTGAAGTTGACCGTTTGCGTCCAGCGCACCGAGAAGCGATCCGCGTTCACACTGGGCGCAGGCGCACCGGTTCCCCAGTCGAAGTTGATCGCGGCATCGTTGCGCACCAACACGGGCGTCCCGCCGAGCGTGATGTCGTTGAAGTATTCGCCGCGCCATTGGGTGATTGGCGGCGGCTGGCTCTTGAGCTGCCATTGCAGCCTGGCGACGGCGAGGCCGGTCTTTTCGAAGTATTCGACGCTGCGGTGACAAGTTGACGCCAACGAAATAGGTGTTACCCTTTAGGCACAAAATGACAAGTGGGCGAGGTTTGCGCGTGGGAAATCAACAGCATCTTTCTGGACAGCATACCGAAATACAATACAAAGTGGATTTGGAACCCGTCGGGCGCCGGGCGCTCATCGCACCTGGGATGACGCTGCTTGACGCGGCGCGGCGCGCGGGCGTGGAGATCGTCTCCGTGTGCGGTGGAATGGGCGCGTGCGGCAAGTGCCATGTGCGGTTGGTGCAGGGCGAACTGACGCCGCCCACCTCCGTTGAAACGCGCACGTTCAACCCGGCGGAACTGGCGGCGGGCCACCGGCTGGCCTGCCAGGCTCGACCTCTAGGCGACGTGAAGATCGACATTCCCCCCGCCTCATTGAGCACGCCACAGCGTTTGCAGGTCGAGGGCCAGGAGAGTGAGGTTGCCGTCGATCCCGTGGTGAAGCGTGTGGATGTCACCGTCGTCCCGGCGACGCTACACGATTTGCGCTCCGACACCGTCCGCCTGACCGACGCCCTCGCGGAGCAGGACGTCCCGCGCCCCTTCTTCGACCAGCCGGTGCTGCACGACCTCTCCGGGAAGCTACGCGAGCAGAATTGGTCCGTGCGCCTGGCCTTGCGCCGGCGGAATCACCGTAGCGAACCGCGTCCGCGCGGCGAAGTCGTCGGTGTGCTGCGCCCGGAGCAGGCGCTGCTCGGCCTCGCGGTGGACATCGGCACGACGAAGATGGCGGCCTATTTGCTCGATCTGACGACCGGCCATACGTTGGCCAAAGCAGGGCTGATGAATCCGCAGATTGCCTATGGCGAGGACGTCGTCAGCCGCATCGCCTATGCCAACCGGCATGCCGATGGGCGTCACTTGCTGCAAGCACGGCTGATGGAGAGCCTCAACGACCTGATTGACCAGCTTTGTCAGGAGGCCGGCGTCACCCACGAACAGATCGTCGAAGCGGTGGTGGTGGGGAATACGGCTATTCATCATTTCTTTGCAGGGCTGCCGGTGCGCCAGTTGGGCGAGTCGCCCTATATCGCCGCCGTCACCGAGCCACTGGACATCTGCGCGTGCCATCTGGGACTGAAGCTGGCTTCCGGCGCGAAGGTGTACCTGCCGCCGAACGTCGCCGGATACGTTGGCGCAGATCACGTCGCGATGCTGCTGGCGACGGATGCCTGGCGGGCGCAGAAACCGACGGTTGCCCTCGACATCGGCACCAACACGGAGATCAGCCTGGCGGTGGAGGGGCAAATCCTGAGTTGCTCTTGCGCCTCCGGCCCGGCGTTCGAGGGTGCGCACATCCACGCGGGCATGCGCGCTGCGCCCGGCGCAGTGGAATATGTGCAGATATTGGATGACGGTGTGCATATCCAAACGATTGGCGGAAAACCGCCGGTAGGCATTTGCGGCTCCGGTATCCTCGACACAGTGGCGGAACTGCGCGCCGCCGGGATCATCCAGCGCACCGGACGCTTCCAGCCGAATCACCCGCGCATCGTGCCGTGGGACGGCGGCGGCGCGTTCCTGCTCGCGCCCGCGGCGAACACCGGCAACGGTCACGACCTGATCGTGACGCGCCGGGACGTCAATGAGATCCAGTTGGCAAAGGGGGCGATCCGTGCGGGTGTGGAGGTGCTGCTGTTGGAGGCCGGGTTGACGGCGCAGGACATCGACACGTTCATCGTCGCCGGGGCGTTTGGCACGTACCTCGACCTGGAAAGCGCAATCCGCATCGGGATGTTCCCGCCCTTGCCGCTAGAACGCTTCCAGCAGGTGGGGAACGCCGCCGGGACCGGCGCACGGCAGATGCTGATCTCCGCCGAACAGCGTCGTCTGGCCGCACAAATCGGCGAGCGTGTTCGCTACGTCGAGTTGACCATCCACCCGAGCTTCACGGCGGTCTATATGAATGCGATGTACCTGTGATACGAGTGGCGAGTGGCGAGTTACGAGTGGCGAGTGGCGAGTGGCGAGTGGCGAGTTACGAGTTACGAGTTGCGAGTTACGAGTTACGAATCGTGAATTCATGATTCATGATTCATGATTCATAATTCGTAAGTGCGGTTTCTGCTGCGGTGGGTGTGCGGGCTAACTCCAGGGCTGCCGGTTCCAGTCCAGCCAGTATAGCCCCAGGTCATTGATCAACTGTGAAAATTTGGCGAAATCGACAGGTTTGACCAGATAACTGTTGGTATAGTTTTGGTAGGCCATCACTAAATCACACTCTGCTTCAGAAGTTGTCAGGATCACTACAGGAATACTGAGCAGGGCTTCGTTTTTCTTGATCTCCTGGAGAATTTGTAGGCCGCTGATTTTGGGCAGGCGCAGGTCAAGCAGGATCACGTGTGGGCGCGGGCTGGTTTCCGGGTTGACGAACTGACCGCGGCGAAACAAGTAGTCCAGCGCTGCTTCCCCGTCAAGGAGATGGATGACTTTGTTCGCCACCCTGTGATCTTGAAAATTGCGAATCACCATCTCGGCATGAGCAAGATTATCTTCAACCAGTAAAATGATGAGAGGTTCGCCTTTCATAGCATACTCCCTTGACAACAGTCTGATAATCCTGAGTGGGATAGTCCTACAATAAATGGTAGTGGTTAGGTTTTGACTGATGACTTCACCAAGTGACTGAGCAACAGAGCATGGGTGGATCAAATCGCCTCAAAATGCGTCTTTTTAGCACCATTTTGCCTGAAAACAGGGCCTTTATGCGTCAAAGTGGGGCATTTTTCCTTGCCGAATCGATGCAATCACAGCGCATCAGTCAATATGTAACCACTACCCCGGCGCTCGGCCTATAATATCGTTTGGGTGTGTTTCATTTCAGTTGTAGCCTAGGCCTTGTACTCGTTTTGAGCGTCAAAAACACGCCCACACGCCCACACGCCCACACGCCCACACGCCCACACGCCCAC
>DYKY01000128.1 GCA_020722365.1 Thermoflexus sp. | reverse complement strand
AGTAAGGAGTATGGAGTAAGGAGTATGGAGTAAGGAGTATGGGGGAGGTTGAGCATTTTCAGCAGCTTCATGCTTGGCAAGAGGCGCATAAGCTTGTGTTGGCAATCTATAGGATTACGCAGGGGTTCCCATCTGAGGAAAGATTTGGGCTGGTTTCGCAAATGCGACGTGCAGCGGTTTCCGTTCCGGCAAATATTGCCGAGGGATTCAAGCGACGTGGAATTCAAGACAAAGTCCGGTTCTATAACATTGCAGAAGGCTCCCTAGAAGAGGTAAAATACTTCCTTATCCTTGCCAAAGACCTCAACTACATTTCCGCTAATGATGAATTTCTGCTCCAGGCAGAAACTGTAGGCCGAATCCTGAACGGCCTTATTGCCAGCACAGAGCGCCGGCAGTAAAACATACTCCCTACTCCGTACTCCATACTCCATGAGGAGAACTATGCAACAATCACAAATCTGGCTCTATGACACGACGTTGCGCGATGGAACGCAAGCTGAGGGGATCTCCTTGTCGGTCGAAGACAAGCTCAAGATCACGCGCTTGCTGGATGATCTCGGCGTACATTACATCGAGGGGGGCTGGCCTGGCTCGAATCCGAAGGATGTGGCGTACTTTGAGCGCGTGCGTGATCTGAACTTGCAGCACGCGAAAATCACGGCGTTCGGCAGTACCTGCCGGGTGGGCGCGCAGCCGCAGGACGACGCGAACATTCAGGCATTGATGAACGCCGGGACGCCCGCGGTGACGCTTGTGGGCAAAAGCTGGATGCTGCACGTCACCGACGTATTGCGCGCCACGCCGGAAGAGAACCTGCGCATCATCCGCGAGAGCGTGGCGTACTTGAAGGCACAGGGGAAAGAGGTTGTCTATGACGCCGAGCACTTCTTCGACGGTTACAAAGACGACGCCAGTTATGCGCTCGAAACGTTGGGGGCTGCCGTCGCGGGTGGGGCAGACGTTCTGGTCCTTTGCGACACGAATGGCGGCGCCATGCCGTGGGAGATTGCCGAAATCGTCGGGGAGGTTGTAGGTTGGAAGACCAACCTCGGATACTTCCCCGACGTTACGTTGGGCATCCACACGCACAATGACAGCGGTATGGCCGATGCCAGCACATTGGCGGCGGTGCGCGCGGGCGTCGTCCACGTGCAAGGGACGCTCAACGGCTACGGCGAGCGCTGCGGCAACGCCAATCTGTGTACACTCATCCCCAACCTTGAACTGAAGATGGGCTTGCGGGCGCTGCCGGAAGGCAATCTGGCAAATCTGACGCGGACGGCGCACGCGGCGGCCTCTATCGCCAACCAGACGCCGTATCGCCACGCGCCCTACGTGGGACGGAGCGCCTTCGCGCACAAGGGCGGCATTCACGTCGCGGCGTTGCGGCGCAATCCGAGCAGTTACCAGCACGTAGACCCCGATTGGGTGGGCAATACGTCGCGCGTGGTCGTCTCGGAGCTTTCGGGCAAGGGCAACCTGTTGAGCAAGGCCGAAGAGGCCGGCATCGTCCACGAAGAACTGCGCAACCTGCCGGACGTCTTACAGCAGATCAAGGCATTGGAGCATAAAGGCTTCACCTTCGAAGGGGCGGATGCGTCGGTGGAGATGATGCTGTATCGCTCGCGCGAAGGCTACAAACCGCCGTTCGAGATGATCGACTTCATGGTGGTGGTGGAACATCGCGAAAGACGCGGCCTGTTCGCCGAGGCGACGATGAAGCTGCGGGTGGGCGACCAGATTTTCCACACGGCGGCGGAGGGCAATGGCCCGGTCAATGCGCTCGATGCGGCGCTGCGCAAGGCGCTCGTTCCGGTTTACCCGCGCCTGGCCGAATTCGATCTGGCCGACTACAAAGTGCACATCCTCGATGGGGATGCGGGCACGGCGGCGACGACGCGCGTGCTCATCGACGTGCAGAACGGCACGCGTCGCTGGAGCACCGTCGGCGCGTCGGCGAACATCATCGAGGCCAGTTGGTACGCCCTGGCGGACGCCGTGGAGTACGGGTTGATGATTTTGTCGAAAGGGTGATTAGGGCCTAACCATGCAAATCCTTGCACAATGAGTAAAAACGGGCATTGAATGCCCTTTTGGTTCCGGTTCATCCGGGTTAGAGCTTCCATTTAGCGAAAGTTGTATTACAATGCGTATACAATAGCCGTACAAAGTTATAGTAGGAGGCAAACAATGGCAAAGGAAGCCGTAGTATCCGCCCGGGTTGATCCGGAATTGAAAATGGATGTCGAGCAAGTCTTCAGGGCATTGGGATTGACGACCACGCAGGCCATTACACTGTTTTTCAAGCAAGTTGAATTTTGGAGAGGGCTGCCTTTTGAGGTCAAGATTCCCAATCAGGATACCGTGCAGGCATTGGAAGATGCCCGCGCCCGTCAGAATCTGGTGACGTTCAACAGTCTGGACGATTTGTTGAGTGACCTGGAACTATGACGAAGTCGATTAGCCGGACAACGCAATTCAAGAAGGATGTCAAATTGGTGCAAAAGCACGGCAAAGACATCGACAAACTTAAGGAAGTTTTGGAGCTACTTGTCAACGAATTGCCTTTACCGGCTAGATTCCGTGATCATCTATTGATTGGACAGCATAAGGGAACTCGTGAATGTCATATCGAACCCGATTGGTTGTTGATTTATGAAGATTCCGAGGAAGAAATCGTGCTAATCCGTACCGGTTCTCACAATGATCTGTTTGAATAAGATGAACTCGACTCGTCCATGCACAGAAGCGGATTTCGAGACGATGTACGCCATTATCAACGACGCGGCGCAGGCATACCGAGGTGTGATCCCGGCGGATCGCTGGCACGAGCCGTACATGCCGCGTGAAGAGTTGCGTCACGAGATCAACGCGGGCGTGCGCTTCTGGGGCTACGAGGAAGACGGCGCGCTCGTCGGCGTGATGGGCATCCAGGACGTGCCGGGGCGCAACGGCGCCGCCGATGTGACGCTCATCCGCCACGCCTACGTCTACACCGCGCGGCGGGGACAGGGCATCGGCGGCAAGCTGTTGGCGCATCTACGCACCCTGGCTGACCGTCCTATCCTCATCGGCACGTGGGCCGCTGCGACGTGGGCGATCCGCTTCTACGAGAAACACGGCTTCCGCCAGGTTTCGTGGGAGGAGAAGGAGTGTCTGCTGCGGGAATACTGGGATATTCCGGAGCGGCAGGTGGAAACTTCAGTAGTGTTGAGGGAGGATTTATGCCCAGATAATCCAATAGCCACCCTGTCAGGGATGTTGAAGCATAGCCCGTCTTTGACTGCGGATTTATTGGCAGAACGTGCCCGGGATCGAATAAAGGAGGATAAATGATGTACGATCAATGCCCGAAATGCTATAGCTATAACATTGCGAAGTCCAAGCCCGGGAACATTTTCATCTGGATCAGTGTGTCGCTGGTGGTGAGTGCGGCATTCATGATCGTGGTTCTCTCCGGCGCGATCGAAAACGTTATCCCGTGGATTATCGGCTTTGTGCTATTGGATTTGCTGATTACCATTCCGCTGATGGCCGCGTTGCGTTTGCGCAGCCAGTATGGCGGTGCGACCTATCGCTGCCGCGACTGCGGGCACACGTGGTCGGAGGCGCAAACGCTTCCGCAAGAGGCAGCGGCGGTGAGCACTGTAGATTATGCAGCGATGCCGTCTGCTATAGCATCCAGTACGGGTTTTCGGATGACGGTGCAGGACGTGTTCTCGATCAAAGGGCGTGGCACGGTTGTCACCGGGACTGTGGAATCCGGCACGATAACCGAGGGCGCGCCTATCGAGATTCACGGCCCGTCCGGCGTCATTCAGACGGCGGCGCAAAGCATCGAGATGTTTCGGAAAACCATGTCCCAAGCCAACACCGGAGAGAACGTCGGCATTCTACTGCGTGGCGTACAGCGCGACCAAGTGCAGCGCGGGGACGTCCTGATGGGGTAGGACCATGCTCACTTTGACTGAAGCCTGGAAAACAGCGTATCCCACTGCCTCTGTCGGCATCCTGGCGATGCGCAGTGCGGCAAATCCGGCGGTGTGCCCGGCATTGGAAGCGCGCAAGGCGGCACTGGAAGCTGGCCTACGCGAGCGTTTCGCGGGCAAGACCCGCGCCGAATGGACTAACCCGTCTATCGTATACTGTCTACCGTCTACCATTTTCCGAAAAACTTACTCAACAGAGGAGAATCTATGCAAGCCAACATCGTAACCATTCCCGGAGACGGCATCGGCGTGGACGTGGTCGCCGAGGGCGTCAAAGTGTTGCAGGCGGTGGCCGCGAAATTCGGGCACACCTTCACGTTCGAGAACCACCTCATCGGCGGCTGCGCGATCGACGCAACGGGCGAGCCGCTGCCCGCGTCCACGCTCGACGCCTGCAAGCGCGCCGACGCGGTGCTGCTCGGCGCGGTCGGCGGCCCCAAATGGGACGATCCCACCGCCAGGGTGCGCCCGGAGCAAGGTCTGCTCGCCCTGCGCAAGGGGCTGGCGCTCTATGCCAACCTGCGCCCGGTGCAGGTCTTCGCGGAACTGCGCGACGCTTCCCCGCTGCGTCCGGAGCGGCTGGAAGGCGTGGATCTGGTCGTCGTGCGCGAGTTGACCGGTGGTCTGTACTTTGGCCCGCGCAAGGAGGCCACGTCAGACAATATGACCGCCTACGACACGATGCTCTACGCCGATTACGAGGTCGAGCGCATCGCGCGCAAGGCGTTTGAATTGGCGCGCCTGCGGCGGAAGAAGGTCACGTCGGTGGACAAGGCCAACGTGCTGTCGTCTTCGCGGCTGTGGCGGCGGGTGGTGACGGCGGTCGCCGCCGATTATCCCGATGTGGCGCTGGAGCATATGTTGGTGGACTCCGCCGCGATGCACCTGATGCGCCGCCCCGCCGACTTCGACGTGATCGTGACCGAAAATATGTTCGGCGACATCCTCACCGACGAGGCTTCGATGCTCTCCGGCTCGATGGGGATGTTGGCGTCGGCGTCGCTCGGCGAAGGCACAAATGGCGTCTACGAGCCGATTCACGGCAGCGCGCCTGACATCGCGGGGAAGGGCATCGCCAACCCGCTGGCGACGATCTTGAGCGTGGCGATGCTGCTGCGCTACTCCTTCGGCCTGGGCAAAGAGGCCGACGCTGTAGAGAAAGCTGTGGCGGATGTGATTGCGGCGGGTTATCGCACGCGGGACATTTACACTGAGGGAATGAAGCTGGTCAATACGCAGGAAATGGGAGATGTCGTCTGCCAGGCGTTGTAGGGCACATCGAGTGTGGTGTTGACTTTAGTAATGAATGAGTTTATACTACAGGTAATACAGGAGGTATAACTATGACCGTAAAAACAGCTATTTCTGTGGAAGACTCATTGTTCGAGAAAGTTGAAGACCTGGCGCGGGAATTGAAAGTCTCCCGGAGTCATTTGTTTACGTTGGCGGTGCAACAGTTTATCGAATCTTACGAGAATCAACGGCTGCTCGAGAAGATCAACGCTGTGTATGACGATGGTCCCGCTCCAGAAGAAGTCGCTTGGCGACAAAGAATGCGCGCGCATCATCGGCAGTTGGTAGAGGGGCAATGGTAATTGAGCAGGGCGACGTCTTCTGGCTCGACCTGGGTGATCCAACAGGGTCAGGACCGGCGTATCGGCATCCCCATGTGGTGGTACAAAACAACCTTTTCAATCGAAGCCGTATCAATACTGTAATCGTGTGCATGATTACCTCAAATCTCAAACTTGCTAATGCGCCAGGCAATGTATCGTTAAAAAAAGGGGAAGCGAATTTGCCCAAACCGAGCGTGGTGAATGTCTCACAATTGTACACTGCGGATAAAAGCGAACTTGTTGAGAAGATAGGAACTCTGTCGCCAGCGCGTAGGCGTAAGATTCTTGAGGGAATACAGTTATTTCTTCAGCCGCGCGATGTAAGAGAATGAAGTCATCAAAGCCAAAAAGAAACGGCGTCAAATACTTTTCAGGAGAGATAAACATGCGTAGTGATAGTGCCAAGAAAGGATTCGAGCGCGCCCCGCACCGCAGTTTGTTCTATGCGACGGGGTTGACGCCGGAGGAATTAGAGCGCCCGATCATCGGCGTGGTCAACGCCTTCAACGAGATTGTGCCGGGACACGTGCATCTCAACCAGATCGCCGCCGCGGTGAAGGCCGGGGTGCGGATGGCGGGAGGAGCGCCACTGGAGTTCAACGTCATCGGTGTGTGCGACGGCATCGCGATGGGGCACAGCGGGATGAATTACTCGCTGCCCACCCGCGAGTTGATCGCCGATTCGGTGGAGTCGATGGTGATAGGCCATGCCTTCGACGGGCTGGTCTTCATCCCCAACTGCGACAAGATCATCCCCGGCATGTTGATGGCTGCTGGACGGCTCAACATCCCTTCGATCTTCGTCAGCGGCGGGCCGATGATGGCCGGGCGTTACGAAGGGGAAGATATTGACCTTAAGACGCTTTTCGAAGCCGTCGGTAAATACAAAACCGGCCAGATAGACGACGCCGAATTGACCGAGATGGAGCTGGCCGCCTGCCCCGGCTGTGGTTCGTGTGCGGGAATGTTCACCGCAAACACGATGAATTGCCTTACGGAAGCGTTGGGGATGGGCCTGCCCGGCAACGGAACGATCCCTGCCGTCACCGGAGCGCGGCTGCGCCTGGCGAAGCATGCCGGGATGCAGGTGATGGCGCTGCTGGAGGCCAACCTCTGCCCGCGCGACATTATGACTCACGCCGCCTTTGAGAACGCGATTGCGGTGGATATGGCGCTCGGCGGCTCGACGAACACGGTGTTGCACCTGCCTGCTATCGCCAACGACGCAGGCGTGAAACTGTCGCTGGACACGTTCGACGCGATCAGCAAGCGCACGCCGTATCTCATCAAGCTCAGCCCGACGGGGCCGCACCACATCCAGGATTTGGACGAAGCAGGCGGCATCCCGGCAGTGATGGCGGAGCTGAACGGCAAGGGCGTCCTCCACGGCGATCTGCCGACGGTCACGGGCAAGACGGTGGCGGAGAACATCGCCACGGCGCGGCGGCGCACCAAAGTGCTGCGCTCCGCCGACGATCCGTACAGTCCGGAGGGCGGCATCGCCATCTTGCGTGGCAATCTGGCTCCGGATGGCGCAGTTGTCAAGGCGGCGGCGGTGGGTGCGGATATGCTGCACCATCGTGGCCCGGCGCGCGTTTTCGATGGCGAGGAAGCGGCGATGGACGCAATCCTCGGCGGCGCGATCAAACCCGGCGATGTGTTGGTGATCCGCTACGAGGGGCCGCGCGGCGGTCCGGGGATGCGCGAGATGCTCATGCCCACATCGGCGCTTTCGGGGATGGGGCTGGACGCCAATGTCGCGCTCATCACCGATGGGCGATTTTCCGGCGCGACGCGCGGTTCGGCGACGGGCCACGTCTCGCCGGAAGCGGCGAGCGGTGGCCTGATCGGGCTGGTGCGCGAAGGGGACGAAATCGAGATCGACATTCCCAACCGCACGCTGACGCTGCACGTCTCGGACGCCGAAATCGCCCGGCGGCGCGAGGGCTGGACGCCCAATCCACCGAAAATCCAGCACGGCTGGCTGGCGCGCTACGCACGGATGGTCACATCGGCGAGTGAAGGGGCGATACTCAAGTAGACAGTAGACAGGGGCTTTTCCTCCCCGTCTACCGTCTACTTAATCAATTCAAGGGAAGGAGAATTTAACAGTATGGCAGTCCAAAAGAGCGAGTTTATCTGGTTCAACGGCAAGTTTGTGCCCTGGGATGAGGCGAACGTCCACGTGACGGCGCACGCCTTGCACTATGGGTCCAGCGTCTTCGAGGGGATTCGCGCTTACGAGGTCAGAGGTGCGCCGGCGATCTTTCGGCTCGGTCCGCACGTGGATCGGATGTTCAATTCGTGCAAAATCTACCGGATGGACGTGGGATACAGCAAGGAGGAATTCTCGCAGGCGATTGTCGACACCGTCAAAGCCAACAAGCTGAAGTCGTGCTATATTCGTCCCCTGGTTTTCCGTGGCTACGGGGCAATTGGCGTCAGTCCGTTTCCCTGTTCGGTGGAGGCGGTGATCTTTGCTTTCGAGTGGGGCAAGTACCTCGGGCCAGAAGCCATCGAGCAAGGCGTGGACGTAGGCATTAGTTCGTGGCGGCGGATGGCGCCCAGCACGCTGGCGGCGTCGGCGAAAATCGGCGGGCAGTACATCAACTCGCAGTTCATCAAGATGGAGGCCATCCAGCACGATTACGTGGAGGGCATCGCCCTGGACGTGAACGGTTACGTTAGCGAGGGCAGCGGCGAGAATATTTTCGTAATCCGCGGCGGGGTGATTTACACACCGCCGTTGGCAGGGTCGATTTTGGGGGGGATTACGCGGGATTCGGTCATCACATTGGCGCGTGATTTGGGCTACGTGGTGCGCGAAGAGATGCTCCCGCGCGAAATGCTGTACGTTGCAGATGAAGTTTTCTTCACCGGCACTGCCGCCGAGATCACGCCTGTGCGCTCTATCGATCACATCACCGTCGGTACCGGCAAGCGCGGCCCGGTCACCGAGCGTATCCAGGCAGAGTTTTTCGGCATCGTCGCCGGTGAAATTCAGGATCGTCATAGTTGGCTGACGCCGGTAGTGTGGTAAAATAAGCGATGGCTACAAACCGGAGAGGGGGCTTTTGCCGGTTTGCCAAATTTTAACAGGGAGGAGTAGAGGCAATGGCGAAGGAAGAGTTGAATCCGTTTGTGATAGCGCAGAAGCAGTTGGATACGGCGGCTGCAATTATGCAGTTGGAACCGGCCGTCCACGAGTTACTGCGCTGGCCCGTGCGTGAGTTGCACGTGACCTTACCGGTGAAGATGGACGATGGGTCTACCGAAATCTTCCATGGGTTCCGGGTGCAGTACAACGACTCGCGCGGCCCGACCAAGGGCGGGTTGCGGTTCCACCCGCACGAGACCATCGACACGGTGCGCGCGTTAGCAGCGTGGATGACGTGGAAGACGGCGGTGATGGACATCCCGCTTGGCGGCGGCAAGGGCGGCATCATCTGCAACCCGAAGGTCATGTCGCCGGGCGAGCTGGAGCGGCTCAGCCGGGCGTACATCCGCCAGGTGGGACGCATCCTCGGCGAGGATATGGACATCCCCGCGCCCGACGTCTACACGACGCCGCAGATCATGGCATGGATGATGGACGAGTACGCCTTTATGCGCGGGCACAATGTCCCCGGCGTGATTACGGGGAAGCCGCTGCCGTTGGGCGGTTCCGCCGGGCGCGGTGATGCGACGGCGCGCGGTGGAATGTACTGCATCCGCGAGGCGGCGAAGCAGCTTGGTCTAGCGACAGAGGGCGCGACGATGGCGATCCAGGGATTCGGCAACGCCGGCCAGTACGCAGCGACGTTAGCGGAGGAACTGCTGGGCGTCAAAATCGTGGCGATGTCGGACTCGCAGGGAGGCATCTACAACCCTCAGGGATTGGTCAGCGCAGCCGTCATCGCGCATAAACAGAATACCGGCTCGGTCATCAATTTCCCCGACGCTGATAACGTGACGAACGCGGAACTGCTCGAACTTGATGTGGATATTCTCACGCCAGCAGCGCTGGAAAACCAGATCACGGGCGATAACGCGAGCCGCATCAAGGCTAAGATCGTCGCCGAACTTGCCAACGGCCCGACGACAGTGGAGGCCGATAAAGTTTTGCACGAAAATGGCAGCTACGTTTTGCCCGACTTCTTGTGCAACGGCGGAGGCGTCACCGTCTCGTATTTCGAGCAGGTGCAAAACGCCTACGGCTACTACTGGAAAGAGGCCCAGGTCCACGAACTGCTGGACGAAAAGATGACGGCGGCGTTCCACTCGGTCGCGCAGGCGGCAGAGAAATACAAGGTCGATAACCGGATGGCGGCTTACATTGTGGCTGTTGGGCGTGTGGCTGAAGCCTGCAAGTTGCGCGGGTGGGTGTAGGTCGGGTAGACAGTAAACGGTAGACCAGGCTTGCAGACACATGCCTGGTCCTTTTGAAGGGATTACCCTTGCGAAGGTTTACGCGAACCGAGGTTCGCCACCTTTGCAAGGGTTTTTTAGTGCTGACTACACCTCACATGGCGGTTCGCCGGACACTGCCTCGATCAGGTCTGCCGCTGCCGCGACCTGTTCCTCCGTCCCGCTGACGCCGATCCACGCCGAACCTTCCGCGCCGAAGATGCCGCCCCCCGCGATCAACACCGCCTCCGCCCCGGTCAGCAATTGGATGGCGTCCAGTTCGGTAAACACCTCACCCGGCAAGGGCATCAGCCGCGGGCCGTCGGTAGCCGGATCGTTGACCCGCAGTGAGAGCGTGTGAATGTCGTCGAAGACGCGCTTTTCCAGCCCGATGGGGACGATCAACTGCACCCGCCTCCCGATGACGGCGGGCACAACGGCCATCACCGTGCCGCCTTGCGGATGGCCGATCTGCACGGCGGCCTGCCCGTAGGGATCGAAAGCGTTGCCGCCCTTGAGGACAACGTCCCCGGCCTTGAGGCTCTTCGCCACGTCGAAGACGGTCTTGCCGGGCTGCCACTGCCCATCCACGATGACGACGTCACCGGCCAGCTCGGCCTTGGGGGGCTTTGCATCCTGCGCCACGGTCACGCCGCGCCGGAACCCCACGCGCGAGAATCCCTCGGCCTGACCGAGCGCCGTGAGAATCTCCTCGGCGACGTAACCGTTTGTCGTCCCGGCGACGATGAGCAATGTGCCCTTCTGTAGCACGCGCTGCACGTCGGGATGCTGTGCCATGCCCTTCCCGATCAAACGTTTGCCCATCACGGTTGTCAAATTGAACTGTTTCATCTTTGTATTCCTTCTTTAGAAAGATAAGAGAACTTACGGCAGCGGTTCACCGCGTCCGGCAGTGAAGAGCGCGTACCACTCTTCGCGGGTGAGCGTTACCGCGTCGGCCTGGCAACTGGCAACGATGCGCTCTGGCCTCGTCGTGCCGATGATGGGCTGGATGCCTGCCGGGTGGCGCAGCAGCCACGCCAATGCGATGGCCTCCGGCGTCGTTCCCTTCTCTTGTGCCATCTGCGCAACCAACGCCGCGGTGGCTTTGACGTGCGGCGCAGCGTCGGCGGGCGGGTTCAACACCTGCCCGCTCGCCACCGGCCCCCACGCCTGGACGAGGATACCGTGCTGGCGGCAGTAATCCAGCGTAGACGATGCCAGCGCGGCAGGCTTTCCGGGGATGTTGGCGACGACGCCCTCGCTGATCAGGTAGTGGTGCAGCAGGCTCAACTGCACCTGATTGACTATAATCGGCTGATCAGCGTAGGCGCGCAGCAGCGCCATCTGCGCCGCTGTGTGGTTGCTCACGCCGAAGTAGTGCACTTTGCCCGCGGCGGCGAGATCGTCGAAGGCGCGGGCGACCTCTGCCGGTTCCACCAGCGCGTCGGGGCGATGCAGGAGAAGAACGTCAAGATAGTCGGTGCGCAAGCGGCGCAGGCTGCCCTCCACCGAAGCGACGATGTGCTCATAGCTAAAGTCGAAGCGGTGCGGCGCGCCGGGATGCGGGTCGCCGGCAAAGCGGATGCCGCACTTGCTTTGCACGATGATTTTGTCCCTGGGGATGATGGGCCATACGTCGGCAAAAGCTTCCTCGGATTTACCGCGCGTGTAGATGTCGGCGTGGTCGAACAGCGTGACGCCCTGTTCGTAGGCAGTGACAACGGCCTTCACGGCTGCGTCCTTGACGGCCTGCGTGAGCGGCTCCGGTCCCCAACTGCCGCCGATCTTCATACAGCCGTAAGCGATGCGGGAAACAGTCAATTCTGTCTGTGGAATTTGATAAGTTCTCATAGCTCCT
>DYKY01000127.1 GCA_020722365.1 Thermoflexus sp. | reverse complement strand
TTCAAACTCAAATCCACAGCCCCATCGCCCTATTGATGGGATCGCGCAGCTTCTATGAAGGCTGGGACTCCAACCGGCCCAATGTCATCACCTTTATCAACATCGGCGTGGGCGCCGACGCCAGGAAGTTCATTCTGCAAGCCGTGGGCCGCGGCGTGCGCCTGGAGCCACTGCCCGGCCTGCGCAAACGCCTCGCCAGCCTGGTCAACGCCGGAGCGGTGGATGGGATAACGTACCAGGCCGCGCGCCCGTTCCTGCCGGCCATCGAATCGCTGTGCATCTTCGGCACCAACCGCGCCGCGCTCGCCGCCATCTTCGATGGGTTGGAGCAGGAGAAGAAGGCTGAGGAGGGCGTCGCGCTGGCGCTGGACGTGAACCAGGCCGCTCTGTCGCGCCATCCCGTGTTGATCCCCCTGTACCGCCGTCTGGACGGGCATTTGCTGCTGGAGCAACGCGAACCGCGCAAGTTCGAGCTGCAACCGGCGGAAAGGGCGCGGCTTCAGGCCTACGTTGACTACCTGGGCGACGCGCGGCTGTTGCTAGCGCGCCACGGCCTCACCCCGCAGCAAATCGGCCTGCTCCACCAGACCCTCGACACGCCGGAGACGTACTTCAACCCGCACACTACGCGCGCCTTCGGCAGCCTGGACATCTTGTTGCCGCGCCTGACGCAATACTTCGACCTGATCCCGCAGGCTGTGCAGGGCTTCAAGCCGTTGGAAGACGAGATCCAGCACTTCAAGCACATCCGGGTGCTGCTCAAAGATGTGCAAGACCTGCAGGAAAAGATTGCCCGCGTCAAGAACTATAAACCACAAACGACCAGTTTTGAAGAACTGGCGCGCCAGGTGCAGACAGGAGAAATTAGCCCCCAGGAGCTCGCCGCGCGGATAAACGCGTATGCCAACGCGTCGCCAGCCGAGGTTTTCGATCATCAGGGCCAACGGCTGTACATCAGGCACATCGCTTCGCACTACTACCTGCCGCTGCTGCTCTCCGACGATGACAAGATCGCCTACATCAACCACATCATCCGCGTGCCGAGCGAAGTGTGCTTCATCAACCAACTCGAGGCGTATCTCAAAACGCCGGGCAACCTTTTCGGGCATTACGACTGGTGGCTCTTCAGCCGCACTGATGAAACGGTGGACCGTGTCACAGTGCCCTACTACGATCCGGCGCAGAACCGCATCCGGGACTTCCACCCGGATTTCGTCTTCTGGCTCGTCAAGGGGAACGACTACACCATCCTGTTTGTGGATCCAAAAGGGATGGTCATTGGGGATTACCAGCACAAAATTGAGGGGTACAAGGCCCTGTTCCGCGACGCGGATCAGAACTACCGCGTTTTTGACTACGGCGACTATCGCGTGCGGGTGGCGTTTGTGATGTACTGCGCCGACGTCAATCTGGCTCCGGCGACTTACCGGGACTACTGGCGCGATCATCCCGCCGGCATTTTGGCAGAGCTAGATTTTGGTTTTGCCGGCTGAAGAGATAGGCCAAATCATCCGCCAGATCTTCTGCCCCATCGTGGCACGGGACGGTCCGCGCACCTAACAATTGTCCAAATTCATAACCGGATTATTTTATAACGCATCAAATAGCGGGCGGAACGCCGCGTAGGTGTCGTCCAGCGATTGCGGGATCACGCGCGTCTCGCCGATCACCGTCATGTAGTTGACGTCGCCGGCCCAACGGGGGACGATGTGCAAGTGGACGTGTTCCGCCACCCCGGCCCCTGCCACGTGACCCTCGTTCACGCCGATGTTGAAGCCCTGCGGATTAAAGACCTGGCGCAGCGCGCGCAGGCAGTGCTGGACCAGTTGCATCATCTCCAGCAACGTGGCGTCATCCAGACCTTCCAGCATGCCCGTGTGCGTGTAGGGAACGACCATCATATGGCCGTTGGTATAGGGGAAGCGGTTCAACATCACCGCGCAATGCGCACCGCGATAGAGGATATGCTCGACGGCATCTGCCTGCTCCAGTTTGTGGCAGAACAAGCATCCCGTCACCTTGTTGTTTTCTCCACGCAGATATGGCATCCGCCATGGCGCCCATAATTGTTTCATCTTTCGTTTCCCATCTATACTTGACATTGACGTAAGTATACCAAGAGAATCGTGAGGAGGCAAGGCAAAAATTTGGGGAAAGGCATTGGACAAAATCCCCAATTGCGTGTATGATCAGGCCGGTAACCGCAACAGGAGAAAATTATGCCACTGGTAGAGGAGCTAGGGATCGATCTCGGCACGGTGAATGTGCTGGTCTACGTGCGCGGGCGAGGCATTGTGCTGCAAGAGCCTTCCGTTGTCGCCCAACAGATTGACAACGGGGAAGTTGTCGCCGTCGGCGAAGAGGCGCACGCGATGCTGGGGCGCGCCCCGGAGACCATCCAGGTGCGCCGCCCGTTGCGCGACGGCGTTATCGCCGACTACCGCATCACGCAGAAGATGCTCTACTACTTCATCAACCGCTCCATTGGCAAAACACGGTTGATCAAGCCTCGGGTCTTCGTCACCGTCCCCTTCGGCGTCACCCAGGTGGAAAGCCGCGCCGTGCGCGAAGCCGCGTTGGAAGCCGGCGCAGGCCGCGCGTATCTGATCCCTGAACCGCTGGCGGGCGCTATCGGAGCCGGTCTGCCAATCCACACGCCCGGCGGGCATATGGTCATCGACTTGGGCGGCGGCGCCAGCGAAGCAGCGGTACTCTCAGTCTACGGCGTGGTTACCTCCGCCGCCATCCGCGTGGGCGGCGTGCGCATGGACGAAACCATTGCGGCCTACGTGCGGCGCAAATACAATCTGATGCTTGGCCTGCCCAGCGCCGAAGAAGCCAAAATCCGCATCGGCTCAGCTATCCCTACCGACGACAGTATGCGTATGGAGGTTCAGGGCCGCGATCAGGTGACCGGTCTGCCGCGCAGCGTCGAAATCAGCACCGACGACATCGCCGAAGCCTTGGAAGAACCGATTGCCCTCATCATCAACATGGTCAAGTCGGTGCTGGAGCGCACACCGCCCGAGCTGGCTTCTGACATCATCGACCGGGGTATGACGATGATCGGCGGCGGGTCGCTCCTGCGCAATTTCGACCAGCTGCTCACTCAGGAAACCGGCGTACCGGTATACGTCGCCGATGCGCCGATGGCGTGTGTTGCGGTCGGCGCGGGTAAGGCCCACGCGCTGCTCCCCTACCTGCAACGAACGCTCTCCAAGCTCTAATTCCGTTCACGATCATCACCCCCTAAAAGGCTACGCGGTTTCATTCCGTGCAACTTTTAGGGGGTTTTTGTAGTATAATGAGGAGGTTATTTCTGACCCCGGTCAATTCTGACCCCGGTCATAAATGTGGTGGAGGTCACTCCTGATGAAGAGAGTTATAACGTGGATTGTCATTCTGGCCCTAATCGGTGGAGGGATTGCGGCATACCTCTGGTGGCGTGAGGAGCAGGCAACGGCGCAACAGAGCAACGATATCCTCCGCACAGAACAGGTCACACGCGGCGATCTGAGTATCACAGTGGTTGCCAGCGGCAATGTCGCCGTCAACAACAAACTCGATCTGCGCTTCGACAGTAGCGGGGTCGTCGATCATGTGTATGTCCAGGTCAACCAGCGGGTGCAGGCCGGCGAAGTATTGGCCCAACTCGCCACGACGGATCTGGAACGCGCCGTGCAGCAGGCGGCCATTGCGCTCGAACAGGCCACGCTCAACCGCGACATCCTCACCAAACCTATCGCCGCTGAGGACGTGGAACTGGCGCGCTTGAGCGTCCAGAGCGCAGCGCAAGCCCTCGAGGTGGCACGCATCGGCAAGCAGACGGCCCAGGTCGACGCCAATGCGATGATCGTGCAGGCGCAACGCGCGCGCGAACAGGCTTACAACGACTATAGCAACCAACAAAGCGAAGAGGCGCACAAAAGATTCCAAACTGCCGAAGAACAGGAATACATCGCCCAAAAGAACGCCGAGGTGACGCAGGAACAGGCACAGGCACAATGGTTGTCAGCCTACAGCCGTTACCAACAGGCCGTCGAGAACCTGCGCAAGCTCGAAGAAGGCCCCGACGAACAGCAGATACGCCAGGCCGAGTTACAGATCGAACAGGCGCAACTGAATCTGGAGCAGGCACAAGCCCGGCTGGATGAGGCGCGCCTCACCGCTCCCTTTGCAGGTCTGGTCGTGGCGGTCAACGTGCAGGAGGGCGTGTTGGCATCGCCGGGCGCGACTGCCTTCACCCTGGTGGACGATTCGCAGTTCTACGTGGATGTAACCGTGGATGAAATCGACATCGGCAAAATCACCATCGGCCAGACAGCGGATGTCACCCTGGACGCCTATCCAACCAGCGTGATCAGCGGCAGCGTCGAGAGTATCGCGCCGGGCGCGCTCAACCTCGGCGGCATCATCTCCTATCGCCTGCGGGTGAAACTCTCCCCCACCTCTGTCCCCTCCGGTGAGGGGGATGTAGGGGAGGTAACGATCCGTGATGGCATGACCGCCAGCATCGTGATCTACACCGATCTCGCCGAGGATGTCTTGCTCGCGCCGAACTGGGCGGTACGCTCGGATCAATCCACCGGAGAAACCGTCTTGTACTGTTACGTTGTGGGCAGCGATGGTGTTCCCGAACGCCGCACGATCACCCGGGGACGCTATAACGAAACGTACACCGAGATCCTTTCCGGCTTACAAGAGGGCGATACCGTGGCCTCGGTCATTGAAGAGCGCGATCTGCTCGATCTCATACCGAGTGGCCAATAGGGGCGCAAGGAGTTATCCATGAAAAAACTATTCACGTGGTTTATCATCCTGGCCGTCATCGCTGCCGGTATTGGCGGGGCGCTATGGTGGCGCAATCGACAGGCGGAATCACAGAGCGCGACCGGCGATGTGCTACGCACCGGGCAAGTCACACGCGGCGAGTTGGTCATCACTGTGCCGGCCAGCGGCAATGTCGTCGCCAGCCGTAAGGTGAACCTCAGCTTCAAATTGCCGGGGAACGTCACCTCAGTCTCGGTCGCGGTCAGCGACCAGGTCAAGGCCGGGCAGGAGTTAGCGCGGCTGGACGCCACCAATCTCGAACGCGCTGTGCGGCAGGCAGAGATTGCACTCGAACAAGCCCGCGTCAACCTGGCGACGCTGCAAAAACCCGCCAGCGAAGAGGACATACGCCTGGCGGAATTAGCCATTCAGAACGCAGCGCAAGCCCTCGAAGTGGCGCGCATCAGCAAGGAAGCGGCAGAGGCACAGGCCAGCCTCAGCATCCGTGCGGCCCAGGACGCAGCCGACAAAATGGAAGAGGCGTATGAAGGCGCTGTTGACCGGCTCGACCAAATGGGATTACCGCTCTCCTACGCCGCCGGTGTCACTGCCGCCTATATGGAAGCTGAAGGCAACGTCGGCATCACGCAGGTTAAAGCCGAGTACCAGCTCCAACAAATTCGCAGCCAATGGCTATCCGCTTACCAGTCTTATCGACAGGCGCAGGAAAATCTCGCCAAGCTGCAAGCCGGCCCCGAGGCCGATAGGATCCGCCAGGTAGAATTGCAAATCGAACAAGCCAAGTTGAGCCTGGAGCAGGCAAAAGATAGCCTGGCAAACGCCAACCTCAGCGCCCCCTTCGACGGCGTCGTCGCTGCGGTCAACATCCAGGCGGGGGCCGCCGCGCCCACCGGCCTGCCGGCGGTCACACTGCTGGATACGTCCGAATTGTACCTCGAGGTCAATGTGGATGAAATCGACATCGGTAGAATCGCTGTAGGGCAGCCAGTGAGCGTGACCCTGGACGCGCATCCACAGACTACAGTGCGCGGTACAGTTGAGCGCATCGCTGCGACGCCTTCCAATGTGGGCGGCGTCATCGCCTATAAACTGCGCGTGAAGCTGGCCGATACCGGCGAGCTGTTGGTCCTGGATGGAATGACGGCGAGTGTCCTCATCCAGACAAACACCATCAGCGACGTGCTCCTCATTCCCAACTGGGCCGTGCGCACCGACCAGGCGAGCAGCGAAACGTATGTCTACCGCATCGTGGACGGCCTGCCCGTGCGCACCCCCATCACCACCGGCGCGCGCAGCGATACCCACACGGTCGTCACCGCCGGACTGCCAGAGGGCGCAACCGTGGCCCTGGTCGCGGAGACGCGCAGCCTTTTTGATATGCAAGGTCCGCCTTCTATGGGACGTTGAGAGGGTCTATGTCTAACGATCAAACGAAACACTCCCCTGTTGTCATCTGGATCAACGACATGCACAAAGTCTACAAAATGGGCGAGAACGAAGTTCACGCCCTACGAGGGGTCTCGCTTGGCGTAAATCAGGGTGAAATCGTGGCGATTATGGGGCCGTCCGGCTCCGGGAAATCGACGCTGATGAACATCCTGGGCTGTCTGGACCAACCAACGTGGGGCCAGTACACGCTCGACGGCAAAGACGTGAGCAAGATGAGCGACAATGACCTGGCAGCCGTACGCAATCGCAAAGTGGGCTTTGTTTTCCAAAGCTTCAACCTGCTACCGCGCACCACTGCGTTGGACAATGTGATGCTGCCCCTCGTTTACGCCGGAACCGGCGCGCGCAAACGCCGCGAGCACGCCAGGGAGGTGCTGGCAGCTGTGGGATTAGGGGATCGGATGCACCATACTCCCAACGAGCTTTCCGGTGGACAACAGCAGCGCGTTGCCATTGCCCGCGCGCTGGTCAACGAACCCGCTATCATCCTTGCCGACGAACCGACCGGTAACCTCGATAGCGCTTCCGGCGAGGAAGTCATGCACATCCTCCAACAGCTCAACCGCGAGCGCGGCATCACGATCATTCTGGTGACGCACGACCCGCGCATCGGCCATCACGCGCAGCGCATCATCCATCTGTTCGATGGGAAGGTGCACAAAGAGGAAATCGTTCCCGAACCGATCCAAGCCCGACTCTCTGCCGAGGAGGCTGCCGCATGAAGTTTTGGGAAAGCCTGCGCCTGGCACTCAAGGCGCTTGCGGCCAACAAACTGCGCGCGGCCCTGACGATGTTAGGCATCATTATCGGTGTCGGCGCGGTCATCACCCTGATGTCGGCGGGCGAGGGCGTGCAAGATTACATCACCAAGCAATTCCAGTCCATCGGCAGCAACCTCTTCTTCATCATTCCGGGGTCGTTCGATCAGGAGCTGCGCCGTCCGGCGTACCTGACGTTGAAAGACGCCGAAGCCATGCGTAACGTGGTGGAAGCGCCCCACGTCTTGCGCGTCGCACCGACACTCCAGGGTTCGGCGCGAATTACCACGCCCGGCAAAGATCGAACCGTGGACGTCACCGGTGTCACCGAAGATTACGCTGCGGTGCGCGACTGGGCGACCTCGGCCGGCGTCTTCATCACGGCCGGGGATAACCAGGGACAGGCGCGTATCGCTGTTTTGGGCAAGAAAACCGCCGACTATTTCTTCCCCGACACACCGGATCCGAGCGGAGAGATCATCCGTATCAATGGCGTGCCATTTCGTGTCGTCGGCGTGATGGAGGAACGTGGTGGGGGGAGCAGCTTCCGCAGCGAGGACGAGGTCGTTTTCATCCCGCTGAACACGACGCTGAGCCGCATCTTCCCACGCCGGACGAACACGGGCGAACCGCGCCTTACGTTCATCTACGTGCAGGCCGTCTCCGAAGATCGAATGAACGCCGCCATCGAGGAAGTCGCGCAAATCCTGCGGCAGCGTCATCGTATCGCACCCGGCGATCCGGACGACTTCACCGCGATCAGCCAATCGGAGATCATCGGCACTTTCCAGCAGATCACGGGGGTGCTCACCGTCTTCCTGGGGGCGATTGCCGGCATCAGCCTGCTCGTCGGCGGGATCGGGATTATGAACATCATGCTGGTCTCCGTTACCGAGCGCACCCGCGAGATCGGGCTGCGGAAGGCCGTGGGAGCGCGCAGAAGCGACATCCTCGCGCAGTTTTTGACCGAAGCCGTGATGCTTTCACTGGTTGGTGGGATCATCGGGATTCTGCTTGGGGCAACCGGCGCATCGATCGTCTCCTATGTGTTGCGCGATGAAGGTTTCCGTGCTATCATCACACTCAACGCAGTGCTGCTGGCGACGCTGTTCTCCGCTGCCGTCGGGTTGTTCTTCGGCATCTATCCTGCGCAGCGCGCCGCGGCCCTCAATCCTATCGATGCTTTGCGGTATGAATAGGCAGCGATTCGGATGACGAATCCAGACGAAGGCGTAAGACTTTTGGGTATAAGACAGATTATTGGAGAAAGGAAGGCGTTTGTCTGAGAATCCCTCCTGGCTTGCTGTGGCCGGTCTCTGACCGAGCCACCGCAGGCTCAGGCAATGGGTTACGCGGGCACGGTCGGAGACCGGCCCGAGCACTTTCCAATAATTTGCACTATACCCAAGACTTTTGTACTCCTGGAAAAGTGCATTATAATATTCCCATACTAACCTGATTGGTTTGAGAATAGCCACGGGCTGACTGCGAACCAAGCAGCGCATTTGGAGATATGTCTATGCACACCACATCAACCATTGATAAGTTGTATACAGCCCTCGAAAAACACCAACGCCAGCTTGAGGCGCTCCGCAGCGTGAGTTTGCGTGTCATGCGCAGCCTCGACCTGGAATGGGTGATGCAGCAGGCGGTTGAAGCCGTCTGCAATGTACTCGGCGTCGAAGCCGCCGCCATCAGCATCGTCGATCCCGAACGCGAAGAACTGGTCATCCGCGCCCAACGTGGCATGAAGGCGTTCGCTCACGAACCGGTTCACCTGCCCAAAGGCGTCGGGCTGGCCTGGGAGACATTGCTGAACCAGGAGACGATCATCATCGAATCATGGGAAAACGAACCGCGCCTTGCTGTGCCCTCGTTTTTGGATGAACATATCAGCAGCACCATCCTCGTGCCGATGTTGATCAACAGCGAACCCATAGGCGTGTTGAGCGCGATGACGCGCACGAACCACACCTTCACACCCGATGAACAGAACATGATTGCCGGCATTGCCGATCAAGTTGCGGCGGCATTACTCAATGCGCGCTTACACGAGCAGACGCGCCAACAATCGCAAGAGCGCGCTTTCCTCTTCAACCTGGCAACATCCATCGCGCCGTTGCGCGACGTCGCGCAGGTGGCGCAAACGGCGCTGGCACGCACGCTTGAGTATCTTGGCTGGCCTACCGGCGCGATTTTCGTTGTTGATGAGACTAACGCGGAGTTGATTCCGCTGGCACAGGCAGGGGACGCCGACGCCGTGAAGTCGCTTATCACGAGCACACGCACCCTCGCGCGCCTTCCCGAAAGCCAACACACACTCACTACAAACGCTAACGGCGACAGACAGGGCATAATCCTGCACATTCCCCTGCAGGTCCACGGACATACCCTGGCCTGGCTGAGCCTGAGCACAACAGAGAGCGGATGTCTCGCGACGCATCTACGCGAAACCCTGACCGCCGAAAGCGTTTATCTGGGCATTGCGTTGGAGAATATTCAGCTTTACCAGAAGATGATTGAACGTGAGCGCGGCAACAGCGTACTTTATCAGATGGCCCGCGCGATGACCGGCTACGATTTGCCACAGATGTTACAACAAATGCTCGAAGAATTGATCAAGGGCATTCCTTACGAAGCTGCCGAGATTCTGCTGACCGAGCAGCCTCTCCAGGTGTTGCATACGCATCACAGCATGACACCGGAGCAGCTTGCGGAGCTTGAATCCCATTTGTATGTCTTTCTCGACGCGCCCGAACACGTCGTCGAAAACCGCATCGTTATCCAAAACGGCCAGGAGCCCCTCGATACGACTCAGCCGCTCGCGTATCTTGAGACGCCGATTGTCCAAGGCGAGCGCACCGCAGGCGGCATCATCCTCGCCAGACGCGAGCCGTTTACTGCACACGAACAACGCCTGCTCTTCATCACCGCCTACCAGTTAGGCAAAGCGATTATGGCGACGCAGCTTTTCCACCAGGCGCAGGAACAGGCCGACCAACTCGAGGAGGTCACCCGCCTGCTACAAGAACAAGAGACGCAGCGCATCCACATCTTTGACGATCTGGCCCAGGAATTGCGCAACCCGGTGACGTTCATCCAAAGCTATCCCGAACTGCTGTTGGATGGCGGACTTGGCCCACTCAACGAAGCCCAAAGCCAGGCCCTCACCAGCATCCAGGAATATGCCCAGCTCCTGGCGCACCTGGTGCGCGATCTTGGCGCAATGCGAAGCGCCGTTCCCGAAAAACTGCACACCGAACAGGTCGATGTCGGCAGCCTGCTGCACACCGCGCTGGCAGCCGCTCAACCGGCAGCCAAGAAAAAGGACATCGCCATGTCCCTCGACCTCGAGGCTAACCTGCCTGCCGTGTGGCTTGATCCGCAGCAAATCCTCCGGGTGATCGAGAAACTGCTCAACAACGCCATCCGTTTTACGCCGCCAACCGGGACGATTCACCTGTCCGCGCAACGCGAAGGCGCCACGAAGATTCGTGTGGCCATCACCGATGCCGGCCCAGAGATCCCGCACCACGAGCGAGAAATGCTTTTCAAACGACTCTACCACGGCAATCTGGAGCGCGCCTATCCCGGCGCGGGCATTGAATTGGCGCTGGCGCAGCGCATCGTGGAAAGCCACGGCGGCGCTATCGGCGTCGATAGCGCTGCAGGGGACGGTAACATATTCTACTTTACGCTGCCGGTGAAAAGCACAAAAGACGGCGCGTGATGCCGTGATACGTGATAAAACGATCACGCCTCGCGTTGTGAGGAACTGTAGCCGTGGACATCATCAACATAGAAGACCTGCTCGAACAACGAGAAAGCTTGCGCATCTCCGAGCATGCCCTCCGCGAAGCGCACAAAGAGGGATTGCGGATCAAAGAAGTGTTGCACGCCATCTTCAACGGCGTCATCGTGGAGCGGTATCCTGAACGCAAGCGCGTGTTGATCGCCGGGCCTGTTCCGGGAGAACCGCTTCCTGTACACGTGGTCTGCGATTACGCCGACCGCGACGAACTGGTCGCCGTCACCGTGTATATCCCCAATCGCCCTCGCTGGATCACCGCACAGGTGCGGGGGTTGCTCAGCAACCAACAAGCACATCATAGACGCGCAACGATGGGCTTTTTGTACAACTCGCGCCCGTGACCGACCTGCGTGAGATCGGACATCAGCATGACTGAAAGTGGAATCGAAGAAGAAGTCGCCGCCATGCTGAAATAGCCCCATTCCGGCAAACTTGATTGACTTGTAAAGAAACAGGGCTTATAATACGTTTATTGACAACCCACCTGCAAAGCTACGATCACGACAGGATTACTCAATGCGCACACGACTTACCTTAAAGCCCGGGCAGCGCGGCACCAAGCAACTGGTCGAAGAGTACGGCGACCGCTTGGTGTGTGTGCGGTATCGCTATGACGACAAGCAGCGCAAACGCTACAAGACCGTGGAGCTGATCGTGGACGAGGCCGATTGGCCGGATCAGAACGCCCCGATGGATGCGCTGGTGGTTGGCGTGCTGGTCGCGCGCGAGGAGACCGACCTGCGCGCGCAGGTCAAAGCGGAAGGAGGGCGCTGGAATCCGGAGCGGCAGGTCTGGGAACTGCGGTACGACCGGGTCAGGCGCTTGGGACTGGAAGGGCGGTTGGTGCGCGAGGAGGACATAGTCTATGAGATTTTGGAGAATGGCTCAGGAGGTGAACCGGACGCGGAGTCTATAGAGATAGATACCCAGGGAGTATATAGCAATAGAGACTGCGTGCATCCAGGAGTAGATGCATAAAGGCTATAGGTCGCATATAGCTGTAGATAGGCTGTGCGACGAGCATCTAGGAATAGATGTTGAATAGATAATCCGTATAATTACATGTTAGGCGGCGTCGGCGCAGTCGTAAGGCTGTGGAAGTAGGACGTA